>DATFET010000420.1:0-5457 GCA_035250835.1 Anaerolineales bacterium | reverse complement strand
CCTGCATTTCCTGCGCCCACGACGAGCACCCGCCTGCGCTGCCCGGTCGACTTGTAGAGGCGGATGAATAACATACGCCAGGTCAACGTCAGGGCAGAGGCAAACAGGAGGAAAGCGCCTACACCGATACGAGGCAGGTTTGACTCCTGTTGGATGATAAAGGCGAGCGAATAAGCAAGCAGTCCAATAAACGCGGCAATGGCGATCCCCCGTGTCGTCCTTCTACCGCTGCTGGCTACATGAGGCTCATACAACTCTACAAGCAGCAACACCCAGATAAATGGAAGAAGATAAAACCAGATGGGTATCTCGAAAGCTGTTTGTCCTTCGGCCATCTGAATGGCAATTCGCGGCCCTATACCCTGGGCAATAAATTGTTCATATAAGATATCGCGTGTATACAGGTTGTATTGACCCCAGGTGTAGAGTGCGAGAAAGACCGACCCCAGCGCCATGACGAGATCGCCCACAAAAAGGATGGCACGGTGCTCATTGGGACGCAGGCGCAGCGGTGTAGTACGGATGTTATCAGCCATTCTTATCATTGCCCGAGATAAGCATGCTCCAGAGAAATCCACTGCCCCAGGATGTGTGCATGGCAGTGACAGCTATGGGAAGGCCCGGCAGCAGATAAAGTTTACGATGTTTGATGGCGGCATGGATGCCCGCAAGCAGGAGCACGGAAAAATACAGGATCAGTTCAAGAGCCAGGAGCCAGCGGGCGAGGGGTAAAAAAAAGGAAAGTATGGCCAGACTCACGACGCTCAGCACGAATAGCGGCGGCAGTGCCTGTCGCCAGCGGAGTGTCTCAGGATAGCCTCGCAGCATACGCCATTTCCAGTACCCATAACGCCAGTATTGACGAATCAGTTCCTCAAAGGATGAGCGGGCGAAATATACCGAGCGAATGGAAGGGTCGAGCCAGACCCGTCCGTTCGATTTACGGATGCGGACGTTGAACTCGTAATCCTCATTCGTCAGCAGGGACTCGTTGTACCCGCCGATCCTCTCGATCAGCGCGCGGCGGTACGAGCCGAATGGGACGGTATCCACTTCCGAAGCGGAGGCAGCCAGGCGATACATTGCATCTCCCACGCCCAGCGGATGGGCAGCTGCGGCCGCGATCGATTTTGCGACCCAGTTGTCCGCTCCGGGCTGGATCTTCCATACTCCCCCGATATTATCGCCTTTGCCCGCCTCGTGAGCTTTAACACAAGTTTCCACATAATCGGGATACGGCTTGGAATGCGCGTCCAGGCGAACAATAATCTCGCCGCGTGCCGCTTTGAGGGCGCGGTTTAACCCTGAGGGGATGCTGCGAAATGTGTTATCCACCAGGCGAACGTCAAGATCCGAATATGCCTTCTGGAACGCGGCGATCTCGTCCCGCGTGCCATCCTGCGACATCCCATCGGCAATGATCACTTCCATATCGGCGCGCGGATAAGTTTGAGCGCACAAAGCCTCCAGCAGTAGACGGATGGTGGATTGCTCGTTATAACAGGGGACGATGACGGAAACTTTCGGTGGCATGATTTCTGTACGATCTACAATGATAATCGTAAATCGCAATCCTTGAAGTTATGGAGTGCCGCGCACATTGCATAGTATGGCGTTTGAATGCGGCTCACATATTCGTGAGGAAGTCAACTTGTCTACAAGAAAGGCGGTAGTTTATCGTAAGCGGTCGATGGATCGCGAATGTTATCCATGCCCCACCTCACTGCGGACGCTAATTCTACCACCATGTGCAGCCACACTCCCCCTTGCGTCTCCAAACGTCTGTATGTTGTCTTTCGGTCAAATCCGTAGAGAGTCAGTCCCCGCGGGCAGGGTTGAGGAGCGCCACACACTCAATTTCAACCAGGGCGCCTTTCGGCAATCCCGCCGCCTGGACAGTGCTGCGCGCCGGAGGGTTTTCGGGAAAGAACTCGGCATAGACCGAATTCATACTGGCGAAGTCAGCCATATCCTTCAGGAAGACCGTGGTCTTGATGACGAAGTTCAGGCCCGAATCCGCAGCCTCCAGGACATGGCTGAGGTTGGTAAGCACCTGACGGGTCTGGGCATCCACACCGCCCTCGACCAGTTCCATGGTTACGGGATCCAATCCCACCTGGCCAGCGGTGAAGACCAGCCCTTCGATACAAATCGCTTGCGAATATGGCCCAATCGCTTTGGGCGCCTTTTCTGTGGAGACGATTTTCTTTCCTTCAGATGTATACATGAAGCCTCGCAATTTGTTATGAGTTTTAGTTTGACGATGAGATTTTACAACTTCCTGATACAGTACGCATACACAATTGATTGTTGGACGAAGATTTCATACTCGCCTCACCACCAGCAACGTCAGGTCATCGGCGGGAGGGACATCCTGCACAAAATTCAGGAGTGATTCTTCGACCACGTCCAGCAGGTCAGAGGCGGAGGAGCAGCGGTTAGCCGTGATCGCTTCAATCAGGCGGTCTTCGCCAAAGAATTCGCCATCGATGTTGAAAGATTCGGTCAAACCGTCGGTGTATAGCAGGAGGTTGTCTTCCACTTCGAACTGAACGACGCGCTGTTCGTACCTTGCTTCTTCTGAGGCGCCGAGGGCAACGCCTGTGCGAGTCAGGCGCAGCACCTGTCCATCGCACTTCATCCATAATGGAGGGTTGTGCCCGGCATTGACATAGGTCAGCTCGTAGTTGTCCATGTCGAGCACGGCATAGACAGCCGTCACGAACATGCCCTGTTTGGTATCGGGAAGCAGGTGCTCATTGACACGGCGCAGCGCCTCGGCAGGTGACTCAGATTCGTTCACGGCGGCGCGGACGAGGGTCCGTGTGAGCGCCATGAAGAGCGCAGCGGGGACACCCTTATCGGCAACGTCGGCAATGAACAGTCCGAGGCGGTTGTTTGGGAGCTCGAAAACATCGTAGAAATCTCCGCCTACCTGGCGGGCAGTTCGCCAGCGCGCAGCCAGCTCCCAGCCTGAAAATTGAGGCAGCTGCTCAGGAAGAAAGGTCTGCTGGATCTGACGAGCCAGCTGCACTTCGGTTTCGAGACGTTCGCGCACAACCATTTCCTTTTGCAGGAGGTCATTCTGGATCGCAAGCGCAGCCTGCTGGGCGATGCCTGTGATGATCTCGAGCCGGCGCGAGCGGAAGCGCAGACCGCCGGACGCTTCTTCGATCAGGATCACCCCGTAGAGATCGTTCCTGACGGCAATCGGAATCGCATACAACAATGCAGAGGGATTGCCCAGGTTGACATCCTGTGCAGGATCGACGGATAGCCAGGCGTTCAAGCCGCGCTCATCCGGCAGCTCGCAAGCCATCAGGCCGGATGCACCGCGACAGGAATCGAGAAAGGCAAACTCACCCGGGGAGAAGGAACGGCTCCAGAAAGCCTGATCATCCTGTTCGTTGAGTCCGTATTGCTGCGACGGACGATACGTGTCCTTTTCCGCGTCCCACTGGTAGAGCGCAGCTCGTTCCACGCCGACAAGGATCGGCATGATGCGGATGATCGTGCCGAGGATTTCATCCAAGTCATTGAGACTGACGATCGCCTGCGCCACCTGCAATAAAGCCGCGGACGCGTATGCCTGTTCCTGAGCAGAATCATACAGGCGGGCATTCTCGATCGCCACCGCCGCATAACTGGCAAAAGTGGTGGTCATGGCTTGCGCCTCGTGCCCGTATCTACCCGGTGTGCTGTGCGCCAGCGTGATCAACCCCAGGTGATCGTCACCCACCCGCAGCGGCACCCCCAGCCCGGAATAATCCTGGTTAAAACCAGCAGTCGCACCGGTCACCCAGATCGGATCAGTCGGTTTACGGATGATGGGGGTCTCGGAATAGAGAGCCTTCAACATCCCATCATAATACTCGGGAGAAGCGTACAACGCGGCTTCAAGCTGGTTTTCATCGCAGTTATGACAGGCGCCAAGATAAAGCTCGTCATCCTCCAGCAGCCAGATGGCAGAAATATCAACCGGCAGGTTTTGGTCCAGCTCAGTCAGGATGGCTTCGAGCACATCGTCCACGCTTACATCGGCAGAGATCAAGCCTGCAACTTCACGAAGACCATCTGCCACCCGCCGTCTCCACTGCTCCGAGGAATACAGGTCCGCATTGTGGATGGCCGTGGCAATGTTATCTGCCACGGCTTCAAAGGTCACGCGGTCGTCCTCTGTAAAGGCATTTGGTTTATCAGATTGGATATCGAGCACGCCGACCACTTTATTGTCGTAGAGAAGCGGCACACACAGTTCTGAATTTGTATCCTGCGGTGGGAGAGGCGAGGTTCGGTAGTGGGCATCCTTTTTTACGTTGTTCACCAGGACCACCTTTCCCTCCCGCGCGGCCCAGGGAATGATCCCCTCTGCATCGTCCAGTGAAAGTGTATAGCCCATCAGGTCCTGGCTGCGCGAGCCACTCCCTGCCTGATACTCGATCAGCCGCCGGATGATATGCACAGTGAACAGGTGAACATATGGATAACTGAACCGTTCGTGGATCAGGATTGCTGCGTCCTCCATCAATTGACGAAGTTCAAGCGATGAGCTGACACTTTTGCTGACCTCCGCGATCAAGGTCAGCTGATCGGCGCGATACTGCAGGTCATTGTAGAGATGTGCGCCCTCAAACGCTCGCGCAATCGTATCTGCCAGGGCTTCGAGGACCAAAAGATCGGTTGGATGGAACGCATGCGGTTGATCGCTCTGGACATCCAGCACGCCCAGCACGCGGTCTCCCATCTTCAAAGGGATCACCGCCTCGGAACGCGTCTCCGACAGAACATCGATGAAGCGGAACCTGGGATCTTCATGCACGTTATCGATCAGAATCCGTTCTCCCTCAGCCGCGACCTGACCGATCAACCCCTGCCCGATCTCAACATCGAGCGCGACCGTTTTTCGGCGATTACCTTTGCGCGGGACCTTCGGCATTGCACTGGCGCGGAAGCGAAGCGCTGTGGAATGTCTCCGCAGGGTGAAAATGGCAACGTAATAATAGTGAAAAGTTTTCTGGATCAGCTCAGTGACGCGGCGGGCAAGCTCGTCAATGTTCATCACGTTGGCGATCTGCGCACTGACCTCACGAACGAGATTCAACTGGTTCAGCCTGAACCTTTCGACCGCGTTGCGATGCGCGGCGATCAGACTCACTGCAATTACACCCGCCAGTCCTTTCAGTGAATCAAGTTCATCGGAGGTGAACTGCGGTCCCATCGGCCGGGTGACCTGAAGTGCTCCCAGCTGCATCCCCTGCTCCTCGAGCGGTACCGCGGCCCAGGTCTCGCGTGAGCCGTTCTTCCCTGTCCCATGCAGTCTTTTTGTACGGACTCCGCGCGCCTTCATGGCGCTTTTCATGCCCGGACGGGTTGGCTCATCTGAAAAGTATTTATGTTCCGAAACATTCGGCAGGTGGAAAAGGTGTTCATGAATCCAGATGTACGCATCCCCCTTGA
>DATFET010000400.1:0-7653 GCA_035250835.1 Anaerolineales bacterium | reverse complement strand
CCTCGATTTGAGCCAGAGCGACGCCTGTGTCCGTGCCGTGGAAAACGCGGTCGAAGTCTATAACCTGGCCGCCGATATGGGCGGCATGGGCTTCATCGAACGCTTCCGCGTGGAATGTATGCGCTCTTCCCTCATCAACATTCACATGCTCGAAGCTGCCTACCAGGCAGGCGTGAACCGCTTTTTCTTTTCCTCCTCGGCTTGTGTCTATAATACCGATCTCCAGCAGGATCCAAACGTGCGGGCGCTCAAGGAATCGGATGCCTACCCGGCCATGGCAGAGCGGGGCTACGGCTGGGAAAAGTTATTTGCCGAAATGCTGTGCCAGGAATACTGGGCGGAGAAGGGGATGAAGACGTTCATTGCTCGCTTCCATAACGTCTATGGACCGCACGGCACCTGGGACGGTGGGCGCGAGAAAGCCCCGGCCGCCATCTGCCGCAAGGTCATCCAGGCCAAGGACAGCGGAACAAATGAGATCATGATCTGGGGCGATGGCACCCAGACACGCAGTTACACGTATATTGAGGATTGTGTCCTGGGGATCGATATGATCGTCCATTGTGAGGATTTGATTGCCACACCTATCAACCTGGGCTCCAACGAATTGATCGCTGTGGATGAACTGGTCTCTCTTGCCGAACAGATCGGCAATACGAAACTTAGCCGCAGGTATGACTTGAACGCGCCACGCGGCGTGGCGGGACGCAACAGCGATAACACCTTTATCAAGCAGGTGCTGAATTGGGAGCCGCGTACCCACTTCAAGGATGGTCTGACTAATACTTATCTATGGATCGAAGAGCAATATCTTGCCCGCAAGGCAGGCCAGCGTGTCGTCGAAGAGACGTTCTAATTTCTAAAAATTGAAGATTTTCCGCAGCCGCAGCCGGAACTTCCAGGGCATCCAGGAATACATAACCTTGCGGGCATACATCCTCAGCCGCAGCCAGGAAAGCCAGCCTCCCCCTTCGCGCTCCAGGACGCGCAGCATATCCGGATAGCAGCGGTCATCGTTGATGATCGTCTTCCCCTCCCCGTGGATGCGGAATTTCGCCCAGCGCTTCGGGACATACAGGATCTGTGACGCCTTCGCAAGTTTCACCCAGAGGTCGTAATCGAAGCTGAAGAACAGGCTGAGGTCCAGCGGGCCGACCTGGCGCCAGAGGCCGGCGCGGTAGAAGGTGGTCGCCTGAGGGATGTGGACCGAGCCGCGCAGCATCTGCCGGTAACTGGTCTGCCTGGAGGCGAACTGCCCGACGGTCGTCCCGGAATCGTCGATCAGATCCGCGTCCCCGTACACCATCCCAGCCTGCGGGCGGCTGGTCAGAACGGCTACAGCTTCAGATACCGCACTGGGAAAATAGATATCGTCCGAATTCAACCAGGCCAGGATTTCGCCGCTCGCGTGGGAAAACCCTTTATTCAGTGCATCCGCGTGACCCCGGTCTTTTTCCGACACCCACCAGGTCAGGTGGTTCTGGTACTTTTTGATGATCTCGACGCTTTCATCCTTCGAGCCGCCGTCCACGACGATATATTCAATGTTGGGATAGTCCTGTTCCAGGACCGAGCGGATCGAAGCTTCCAGGAACCTGCCCTGGTTGAATGACGGCGTGATGATCGACACTTTTGGGAGAGTTGGATCTGTATTCATAAATGGCATGAAAAAATTATAGCATAGCGCCTGGCGGACACGACGCAGATAATCGGAATAAATCCTATATAATTGACAGACATGTCCTCATTGTTTTCTCCTCCGTCTCAGGACGACATCATCCGCCTGCTCAAGGCGTGGAAGTTTTGGGTGCTGGGGGCGATCATTGGCGGGTTGATCGGTGCGGCAGTGTACTATATCTTCCCGCCCCGTTACCAGGCGCGTGCCACCGTCAACGTGGATTTCAACCTGGAGGAAGCCTGGCCTCAGGAGACCGACCGCCAGCAGTTCTATTACCTGGAACGCGAGACGCGCAAACTGGAGGAGATTGCCTGGTCGGATGAAGTGATGGATGCGCTTTCGTCAAACCTTCAGGTTCCCGTGCAGGAATTACGCGGCGGGCGGTTGAAACTCAGCCAGCCTGCCGAAGCCGGGTGGCATTTTTATGCGGTGGATGACAACCTTACACAGGCACAGGAACTTGCAGGAGCATGGGCAGTATTATTCGAAGAGAAAGTTCGCGAAAACGTGTCGGGTTCGAACGGGTTGAATTCATTCATCCAGGTGGATGCGACCCAGACGGAAAATCTGCCTGTGGAACGCAGTATTTCTCTGAATATCTATCTTCTGACAGGCGCGGTTACATTTTTGACCCTGAGTGCCATAGCAATCCTGTTCTTCAGTAAACCGAAATGACTACGTTTGCAGCTTCTTCATTCTCGATCGATAAAGTTTCCCGCTTCCTCTGGGGAGCAGCCTTATTCACCCTGCCGGTGACGAGCTTCCGCTTCTTTCCATTTTTAGGTGAGACCACGTATGTTCGTCCGCTGTCACTGTATCCCATTGCGCTCCTGATCCCATTGTTGCTGATCCAGCTGGCGCGCGGAAAAACATCCCTGCCGCGGGCTGGCGCGTTGACTCCGCTTACAGCTTTCGTGCTATTCACTTTAGCGGCGACCGGCCTTGGGGCGCTGCTCGACCCGCTGCCATTGCGCGGGCAGGAGTACTTCGAACGCGTCATCCGCGCCTGGGCAACTCTGCTCATCGGGCTGTCCTTTTTCCTGGCGGCTGTCTGGATGAACCGCAACGAAGACGACCTGCGCTTCTCGATCAGGTGGCTGCTGGCCGGCTTTGTCATGGACATCCTGTGGAGTGGGGTGCAGGCGCTGGCGTTCTATACTCCGTTCCTGGAAAAAGTGACGGTCACACACTGGCAGCGTGCCTTCTCGATGCGCGAGCTGGTGAAGACTAACCGTATTTCCGGAATGGCATACGAGCCTGCCTGGCTGGCGGGGCAGATCGCAACCGTGTATCTGCCGTGGCTGGTTGCAGCGCTCCTGACGCGCGTCCGTGTGACGCGCTTCAAATGGTTCGAGATCATCTTATTGGGAATTGCGCTGCTGCTCCTGCTGGCGACGTATTCACGCGGCGGGCTGCTCACAGCTGTCTTTGCCCTGATATTTACACTTTTAATTGCGGGGCGCAGTGAGCTGCGCGCTGCCTGGAAATGGTTTAGTTCCGGTTTTCGTTATGGGAGCGGCCGGCTTTTGCGCGTGGGTGTTTTAGTGGTTGCATTGAGTGCTCTCATCGCTGCAGGATTGTTCCTGGGGCAAAAGGGATATATCACCCGGCTGTTCAATACACGGGCAGACAGCCTGGAAGAATTCATCATCCAAAATTCAGCCGGGGCGCGGGCTGCGTATATGTTCGGCGCATTGGGCGCCTATGAACAAAGCCCTATTGTCGGGGTGGGACTGGGTGCAAGTGGATTTTATATCTATGACCATTTACCGGATTGGGCGTTGACAACCGTCCCGGACATCGCCCGGCAGCTCGACCCGCAGAACCGCTTGTATCCAAACCCCAAGAACATGTATGTCCGCCTGCTCGCAGAGACGGGACTGATCGGCTTCTTTTTGTTTGTCGCATTTCTATTTTCCGTCCTGGGCGATTCGCTGATTGCACTGAAGAGCAGCCAGCCCTGGCTGCGTTATCTGGGTATTGCCGGCTTATTCTCCTGGCTGGCCGTCGGGATGTATAACGCCACCCAGGATTCCTTCGCCACGCCCAATATCTGGATCAATTTTGGCATCCTGGCGGGTGTGACCGCTTATATCCTGGAATCAAAAGACATCTCGATCGCTCCCAACGCCGTCCCTCGCGAAGCATCCCCGAAGAGGACAGCACTGGGTTCGCCCCTGTCGAAACGCCGTGGGGAAGGCGATTTGAGCACGGAGGAGATTTGATGATCGTACTTTCCGTCGGAATGCCGCGCGCCGGTTCGGGCTGGCACTATAACCTTGTCCATGACCTGATGCAGACCACAGGTTGCGCCGATGCACGTGACATACGTGAAAAATATCGTCTGCAGAATATCCTGACGGAAGTGAACTGTAATATTGGCGTCCTATCCGCTCGACGTTTGGCGATGGTGAGCCTCCCGGCGCTGATGGGGAATACGTTTGTCATCAAGGCGCACGCGGGACCGACTTCCGCTTCGCGTCTTTTACAACGCCTGGGCCTTCTCCGCATCACGTACATTTACCGCGACCCGCGCGATGCCATGTTATCTGCGTACGACTACGGTCAGCGCGCCCTCCAAAAAGGGAGACCCAACGCCTTTTCGCATCTGACCGATTTCCAAAAGAGCCTCGACTTCATCCTGGACTATGTCCGTATTTGGGAGAAATGGATGAAGGAGTCGAATGTGCTGACCGCCCGCTATGAGGACCTGCTGACCCATTACGAAGACGAGGTCGCCCGGCTGGTCCGATTTCTGAGATTGAACGAGGGCACTGCCGAGGTCCAGAAGGTGATCGACTCCTATCGTCCGGGTGCAGCAGAGGGACAGCAGGGATTGCACTTCTACAAGGGGAAGATCGGCCGCTACCGGGCCGGATACAGTGCTGAGGAACAGGCAGTCCTGAGCGAGAAACTCGGTCCATATCTTGCCCGTATGGGCTATGAGAGTTAGCCTGCTGGCAGTAAGCCACCTGTAAAGGTGGCTTGGGGGACTATGCAGTCCTTTTTCGAGTATCATTACTTTATGCGCAGATTTGAAACTCCCTATGTTGCCGACTGGCTCGCCACTTCACTGCGCTGGATGGTGCTGGTCGGACTCATCATTTCCCTCTCCTTGAGCGGTGAGCTGGGCAGCACACCGTTTGGTCCGCTTTTGTTCCTGCTGGCCTGGAACATCCTCATGAGCCTCCTGTCGGTGTTGAGCATCCGCTTGAAGAAATACCATCGTAAGGTTGTTCTCGCTGTCGATTTTTTGCTGGCAGCCATTTTCTTCTGGGCACAAGGGGGGCTGACGGGTCCATCGGCCTGGGTGGGGTTGATGCCCATCCTTACGAGCGCGGTCTACTTTGAACTACGGGGGGCAATTGCGGTTTCCATTGCCTTTGCTGCGTGGGAGTTCCTGGTTTCACGTGAACTGTTTATAAACGGCTTGAATTCACCGGCGATCAGTGACATATTGCTGACTTTGCTGATCGGTTTTGCAAGCGGCGTCGGTGGGAAGTTCGTCATGCGCAACCTTCGCCATGAACGGCTGACGCGCGTGAACGCAGAAGAACAGCGTGACCGTATGGAAAAGGAACGGCTGCGCGCCATCTACGAACTGACTTCCACGCTGACAGCCACTCTCAGTTACAAGCGCGTCCTCGATTCGGCGCTCGACCTTGCCTACACGGCGCTGAACCCGAACCCCGATACCGATGAACTGAACGAAGACGAGAAGCTGGTCAGCGCGGTGTTCCTGTTCCGCGGCGACGAATTGCAGCTTGGCTCTGCAAGGCGCTTTACCAGCGCCGACATGCGCGTCAGCCTGCGCGGCACCGAAGGAATCCTCAAGCGGATCTTCGACAGTGGGGACGCGCTCCTGACCTCGGACATTGGCTATGACCCCGAGCTCGGACGCATCATTGCCCTGCGTTCCTGCACCACTGCCTATTGTTTCCCCCTGAGGAGCGGGTTCAACATCTACGGCGCGATGCTCTTCGCCCACCCGGAACCGAATTACTTCACCAGGGAACGCTGCGGCTTGCTGGATATCATCGGCAGGCAGTCGGTGATCGCAGTGCAGAACGCGCGGCTCTACCAGGACCTGGTGGAGGAAAAGGAACGCATGGTGGACGTCCAGGAGGAGACCCGCAAGAAGCTGGCGCGCGACCTGCACGATGGTCCCACCCAATCGGTTGCCGCGATCGCAATGCGTATCAACCTGGCGCGCCGCATGTTGAAAAAGGATGCCAAAGGCGCCGAGCAGGAACTGATCAAGATCGAGGAGCTGGCGCACCGCACCACCAAGGAGGTGCGTCACATGCTCTTCACCCTGCGCCCGCTGATCCTGGAATCTCAGGGACTCAGCGCGGCACTGGATGCGATGGCAGAAAAGATGCGCGAGACCTTTGCTCAAAACGTCATCGTCAATGTGGACGAAAAGCTGCTTGAGGATATGGAAATGGGCAGGCAGGGTGTGATCTTCTATATTATCGAAGAGGCGGCGAACAATGCCCGCAAACACGCCAATGCCCTGCACATCTGGGTGAGACTGCGGCCCTTCGAAAAGGGGATCGCCCTGTTGGAGATCGAAGATGACGGGATGGGCTTCGACGTGGAAGCTGTAAACCAGTCCTACGACCAGCGCGGCAGCCTGGGCATGATCAACCTGCGGGAGCGCACCGAGCTGGTCAATGGCCTGCTCACCATCGACTCTGCGCCGGGCAGAGGGACGAGAGTCCAGGTCTACATCCCGCTCACTGAGGAAGCCGCCGACCGCCTGCACCACCCGGTCAGGTAATCAATCACGCGTTTTTATTCGCCTATATCAACCACAGGGTCTCGCGGGGGTGCTTCGCAACATCGTACTCGCAGAGTAAGACCCACGCCAAGCGAGTGGGCATAGTTTTTCTGGCGGAACACGAAACAAAGGAGGATCAGCGTGAGGCAGCTTGTTTGCCGCGCGGTAAGTGGGTGAGCACAAACACTAATTGCTGGTCTTGCTATCTCGTTATATCTTGAGCTTTATCTAACTCTCTAATTGCATATACTAAACAGAACTCGGCGGGGGTCAGCCCACCTCCGCTATGCTTCGGGGGTGCTAACGCAAAGACCCAAGCCGAGCGAGAGTTGCGTGGCAGTGCAACTGCCGCCAGCAATCTAACCTTCGCAAGGCTTTCACCTCAAACTTTCGATTCTGTAAACGCTGATCAGCGCATTTTCGGATATTATCGGCGGGCACTACAAGTGCAGGAACTTACGAACCTGGCCTTGCCGCCGCGCAGCACTGCGCAGGATCGTCCTTTCCAAAAGGTTCTTTACAGGAGGCTTTTATGCCCACTGTAAATGCGGAAGAAGTTTCCGCTCGCTACATCACCGATACGCGCGTGATCTTCACGCCCGGCAAGCGCTTCAAACAGCTCCTGGATACGATCGAGTTCCAGAAGGAAAACTGGAACTAGAGCGCCAGTCCGCTCAAAATCGTCTGAGATGATTTGCAGGATCGTCTCAGATGATTTTGCTTTTTGGCTCCCACAACCTCTGTTAAGCCCAAAACGCTGAGCATCGTTTTTAGAAACGATGCTCAGCGTTTTTAAAATGGTGTACAGCGTTTTAAAAATCGTCTAGAGCGTTTTGAAAATCGTCTAGAGCGTTTTGAAAATCGTTCAGATTCAACGCGTCCTCCAGCCTGAAGAGCATTTTACGAGATTTGGAAGGGAGTTGTAAGCATAGCGACCGCGCCCTCCGCTGACCTGTAACCTTTATTAATCTTAAAAAGATTGACTTTGGATTCGCATTGTTGTACTATCTTTTCTGGAAGCAGTCATCTGGTGGAAAGATAGTGTACGTTTCCTCTGCTGGGGGGAAATTTTGCAGACACCCAGCGAAACAACAAAACAATCACAGCAGCAATACGGCTACAATGGCAGTTTGCCGGGCGCTGGCTCCCCGACCAGGGATAAACCCGATCTAAGCCGTATGGTGAACGGCAC
>DATFET010000082.1:0-7406 GCA_035250835.1 Anaerolineales bacterium | reverse complement strand
GAGGTCCGGATTCGTGCGGTGGAAGGTCGAGCGGTAGCGGTACGGATCGAGGAAATGAACGATGCCGGGCATCAGGTTCGGCTCCCAGACGACGCGGCGCGGATCCCCTGTCGCTGCCATCGCACCGGCGGTCGCACCGTGATAGGAGCGGTAACGGGTCAGGATTTTGTGTCTGCCTGTATAGCCGCGCCCCAGCTTGATGGCATTCTCGTTGGCGTCCGCACCACCGAGCGTGAACAGGATTTTGGTCAATGCGTGATGCGGCGTAATCTCTGCGACCATTTTGCTCGCCAGGGCGCGGACCCGCGTCGTCATGCCCGGCGCAGCATACGGCAGCACCGCCGCCTGATCCTGCATGGCTTTGATGACACGCTCATCGCCATGACCGATATTGACGCACATGGTCATCGAGTTGAAGTCAAGATAACGTTTGTCGTCCACGTCCCAAAAGTGAACACCCCTGGCGCGCTTCACCGCAATGGGGCTGACTTTCGCCTGCGCCGACCAGGTATAGAAGACGTGCTCCTTTGAAAGCGGCAGAATTTCTTCATCGGGCAGATCAAACATCGTTTTCCTCACTGAAATGGATTGTCCAAACGGGACCATTGTTCAGGCAGCAGTTACACTGCTGCCGTGTTTTTCCAGCAGTACAACTGCTGGAAAAACGATTATAACCCTCCCCATTTTAGGGAAATATGATAAACTACAGCCCGCTTAAAATCCCGCACGCTTCTTCAAGCGTTTTGCGTCGCGTGCGAGGCGAAACAGGTACGTTTTCATTACGTGCCTTTCCGCTCCCGGCAGACCCACGGTTTGAACTGGAGCTATCCCATGGAAAGGAGGTCATCCCTCATGCGCAATTATGAACTCGTTTGCATTGTCCAGCCCGAGCTGGATGAGACCGCGTTTAAAGGCGTCGTGGACCGCGTTTCAGGCTGGGTCACAGATGCAGGCGGCAGTGTGGATAAGGTGGATGTCTGGGGCCGTCGCAGGCTCGCCTATCAGATCCATAAGCAAAAAGAAGGTCAGTACGTTCTCATGAACGTCTCGCTCGACCCGAAATCCACCAGTGAGCTGGAGCGTAACATCCGTTACCTCGAAACTGTCCTGCGGCACATGCTTTCTGCAGTGTAAGCCAACATTATCAATGACAATGACTTTCTCGGTTTTTTAAAAAGGAGTACGAACATGAGCCGGGGCTTGAATAAAGTA
Source organism: Anaerolineales bacterium (assembly GCA_035250835.1). GTDB lineage: Bacteria > Chloroflexota > Anaerolineae > Anaerolineales > Villigracilaceae > Defluviilinea. The sequence continues at coordinate 6,194 of DATFET010000082.1, read as the reverse complement.
CAAATTATTGGTCATCTGGGAAGAGATCCCGAAATGCGCTATACCCCCTCGGGAAGGCCCGTTACCACGTTCACAGTTGCAGTCAGCCGCTCGTGGAACACTGTTGACGGTGAGCGTCACAATGAGACCGAATGGTTCAATGTCGTGGCATGGGGCAACCTGGCGGAGATCTGCAAACAGTATCTGAACAAGGGCCAGCAGGTCTACATCGAAGGTCGGCTGCAGACACGCCGCTGGGATGACAAGGAAGGCGTTAAGCATACCAGCGTGGAAGTGGTTGCCAATGAAATGATGATGCTGGGCGACCGCCGCGAACACACCAGCAACGCAGCTCAGCCCTCCGAATCCCCTTCAGACGATAGTGAGCCCGCCGCACATGAGGATGAATTTCCATTCTAGACCATCCCGCCTGTCCTGGATCGAATAAGCGAAATATCCTCGACATGGCGGATTTCACAAGCAAGAATATTGGAGTAACAAATGGCTGAAGATCGAAGACCACAGGGAGCCCAGGAAGGCGGCGGTGAGCGCCGCTTCTTTGCGAAGCCCAAAACCTGTCAATTCTGCGCAGATAAAACCCTGACGATTGACTACAAAAAGACGGAACTGCTCCGCCGCTACATCACCGAGGATGGCAAGATCCGTCCGCGCCGCCAGACCGGTGCCTGTGCACGCCATCAACGAACGGTAGCTGCTGCGATCAAGCAGGCGCGTCAGATTGCCCTGCTCCCATTCGTCGGCAGATCCTTCGACGAGGGACGCTAACCCCGAAGAACGGATGCGGGGCATGGATAATGTCCATGCCCCGTCTTTACGTTATGGAAAAATAATATGGCAAAACAGAGCCCCAACCCAAAGTTGGTAACCAAAAAACACATCGCCCGCCTCGAGCGGGAGAGACGACAGGTCAACATCATCCGCGGCATCGCCATAGGCGGAATCGTGGTCGTCCTTGCACTCCTGTTGTACGGCTATCTACAGGCAAACGTTCTTTTCAAGCGCGCGCCTGTTGCAGAGATCGATGGGACAAAGATCGTGACCGGGGAATGGCAGGAACGGGTCCGTCTCGAGCGCGTCAGTCTGTACAATCAGTTGAGCCAGTACCAGTTCTTTCAACAGAATTTTGGGATGGATACAACTCAGCAGCAGCAGGAAATCATGTTGAGCTTGAATTCGACCACGCAGCTGGGCGACCGGGTCCTGAACACGATGATCGACGAAGTCCTGCTCCGTAAGGAAGCCGAGAACCGCGGCATTACTGTCAGCGCAGAGGAGCTGGATACATACATCCAGGAAGCTTACGAGTTCTATGTGGATGGCACTCCCTCACCCACCGTCACGCCGACCGAGCTGGTTTACCCGACTCTCTCATCCCAGCAGTTGACGGTCTATCCCGCAACATCCACCCCAACTCTGGCGCCGACCTCCACCGTTGCACCGACAACGACTGCGGACCCAGCCATCACGGCCACTGCAACCGGCACCGTGGCTCCGCCTACACCGACCTTTGTCCCTGAACTGCCAACCGCCAGTCCCACACCCTATACACTCGAAGGGTATGAGAAGAGGTTTGGCGAGACCCTGGACCAGTTCAAGACTTACGAGATCAGTGAGAGGACTCTGCGCTCTGTGTACGAGATCGAAATCCTGCGTAACAAGATGATGGATGAAATCTCCAAAGATGAGCCGCAAACAGAGGTCCAGGTCCTGGCCCGCCATATTTTGCTCGATACAGAAACTGAAGCCCTGGCCGCCTACAAACTTCTCCAGCAGGGAGTCGATTTCGCCAAGATCGCCCGGGAATCCTCCAAAGATACCGGCTCTGGAGCCATTGGTGGTGAACTCAGCTGGGCTCCCGTTAGCAATTATGTGCCGGAATTTGCCGAGGCGGTTTCCAACCAGGAAATTGGAGTGATTGGCGAACCCGTGAAAACGGAATTCGGTTATCACATCATTCAGGTCATTGCTCGTGAAGAGCTGCCGCTCACAGCCAGTCAGTTCGATCAAAAGAAACAGACGATCTACAATGAGTGGATTACTGCAGCCCGCGAAGCAGCAGATGTCACAATCTTCGATATCTGGATGGCAAGGGTTCCCACGGAACCTGTCCTTCAACAATAAAACAGGTAAAGTAAAACCGTCCGAGCAAAAAACTCGGACGGTTTTTATATTCAGGTCAGCCAATGGGATCAGGCTCGCTGCAGCATCTCGTCTGTCACCTGGTCCAGCCTCAGACTGATCACCTGGCTGGCTGAATCGCGTCCCATGGTGATGCCGTAGATCACGTCCGCAGCCTGGACGGTGTTGCGGTTGTGCGTGATGATGATGAACTGCGTATCCCGGCTTAGCTCCTGCAGCAGGTCACGGAAGCGGCCCACGTTGGCTTCATCGAGCATCGCATCCACCTCATCCATCACACAGACCGGCGTCGGCGAAACCTTGAGCAGCGCGAATACCAGCGCCACAGCCGTCAGGCTTCGTTCCCCGCCGGACAGCAGCGCAAGTCCCTGCTCACGGCGGCCTGGTAATCGCGCCTCGATCTCGATGCCGGTCTCGACCAGGTTGTCCGGATCGGTCAGTGCCAGCCGCGCTGACCCGCCGCCAAACAGACGGGTGAACATAGCGCGGAACTGCTTGTCCACTGCATCGAAGGTCTTCGAAAATTCCTGCTTGGTCAGTTCATCCAGCTCTGCAATAACATGTCTCAGATCTTCTTCTGCTTTCTGCAAGTCCTCGACCTGGGTTTTCATGAATGTATAGCGTTCTGACTCGCGGTCGAATTCCTGTTTCGCTTCGGGGTTGATCGGTCCCAAACGGCGTAAATGCGTTCGGTTTTGGATGAGCTGCGTTTCGAGCTCTGGCGAGACTTCCGTCACAACCGGGAGTTCCTCCACCATCCCCTCGAACGGCAGAGGCACAGGACCTGTGACATCCGCGGCATAATCGAACATGACCAGACCAAAATCATCGCTGATCTTCTGCCGCAGGTTCTCCAGCCCCTCCTGTTTCCTCATCTGCTCCAGTTGTACCTGCCCCAGCATGCGTTCCGCGTTGGCAAGCGCGCGCTGGGTATTGGCTTCTGTCTCCTGCAATCGTGACTCTTCCTGCTCAGCGGTCCCCAAATCCTTTTCAGCAGGTTCGATGAAGATATGCAGCTCCTCGATCTGTGTGTGCAGAATAGTCTCGCGGTCGCGTAGGGAAGCTTTGTGATCGTCCAGGCCGCTCAGGGAAGTTTCAGCTTCATTTAACCGTGTGGTCAGCTCGAAGCGGCGGGTATCGAAACGTGCCACATCCCTGCCTCGCTCCTCTTTTCGCAGACGGGCATCTTCAAGTGCGCGCTCGGCTACTGCGAGACGCGTATTCCAGTAGGAAGCCTGTGATTGCGCTTCGGACATTTCCATCCCTGCCAGATGCTCGGAGAGTTCACGGACCTGCTGTTGAATCTGTGCAGCCCGGGATTCAATCTCGGCCTGGGATTGGATCATATTCTGGCGGATCGAAGCCGCCTCGTCCGCCTCAGCCTTCAACTGACCATATTGACTCTGCTGCCATTCCAGTTGACGCCGCACCGCTTCAGACTCCAGCCCGGCCTGCTGCTCAGTCCCCAGCGTTTCCTCTACTTGAGCGCGCGCTGTGCGCGCCGATTCGCTCGCCTGTGCCAGCTCGTGCTGCGCATCCTTGATCCTCACAGCCAGTGCCTCCACGTCCCTGTTCAGTGCTTCGATCTGCGCACCTGCCTCACCCATAGCTTCACTTAGCTCACGTCTCTGACGCGGCCGGCTCAGCGCGGACCCACCCGCGGAATTGGACTTCCCGGCGATGATCAGTCCATCGCCGCGGAAGACCTCGCCGCGCAGCGTCACGATGCGGGCATGCGCAGGCAGGTCCTGGAGTATTCGGCGCGCGGCGGCGCGGTCGCGTACGATCAGTGTCTGCCCGAGGACCAAATCCACTGCGGCGCGCAGCTCAACCGGTGCGTTCACCAGTTCAGAAGCAAAGCCAAGGAAAGCTGCATCCTGCGGCCTGGGAGGCGTATAGTGCGAACGTCCATCCAGCGGGAGCAAGGCTGCTCGTCCGGCATCCTCCGCTTCGAGCAACTGCAAGGCAGTATCGACTTCCTCTGTGTTGAGAAGGATTGCATCGAGCGTGTCCCCAAGCGCAGCCGTGACTGCAGGTTCAAGCTCGGCGGGCACATCCAGCGACGCGCTCAAAGCGCCGCGCGTGCCGCGCAGCCGCATTTGGCGGGCCGCATCCATAAGATAGCGCGCGCCTTCAGCATAACCTGCCAGCGAATGCTCTGCTTGTTCGAGGACTTCGAGCTGGGCTTTCAGCCGCGTGTGCTCTGCAAAACGCTGGGCACGCTGCTCCGATTTTTCCCGTCGTTCATTTTCAAGTTCCTCGACGATTTTCCTTTTTAAATCCTCGTTCCTGACTGCATCCTGCCATGCCTGTTCTGCGGTTTCCCGCGCCTGGCGGGCAGTATCGAACTTTTCACGCGCTTCACGCGCATGCGATTCTGCCCCTTCGATTGCTCTGCCGGCGCTCTCCAGCCGTGACTGAAAACCTTCCAGCCGCGACTTCAATTCCTCCAGTCGCGCCTGAGTCTCTGCCCGCCGCCCGCTCCATTTTTCGATCTCGGCGCGCGCCTCCTTCAATTTGTCTTCGACTTCTGATCGTTCAATCTGTTTTCTCTGTAGGAATTGTTGAACCTCTGCAACCTGCTTTTGTGCCTCATCTGATTCGCTTTGCAGGCGCAGGAGTTCCTGCTCCACTTCTGCGAGACGTTCATGAGCAACACGCTCTTCATCAGAGGTGCGATCCTGATCCGCCATGACGGTGGACTGCGTTGTAAGAAGTGACCGCCGCCTCTCTTCGAGGACTGCCAGTTCACGGCTGACCTCCTCGCGCTGATTGTGCAGTTCGGCAGACTGACGGTGCCCGGCATTGAGCTGAGCACGCAAGCCAATCAGCCTCTCCCTGAACGTGTTATATGCCTCCTGGGCTTTCGCATGCAGCTCGCGTGCCTCCAGGACGCGCGCCTCCTGCGCCCTCACCACTTCACGCGACTCGGTCAACTCCTGCTGGGCGCGGTGCCAGTGATAGCCATACCACTCGCGCAGAATGACCTTGAGATCCGCCTGGGCGCGGAGGTATTCATTGGCGCGCTTTGCCTGCCTTTCCAAACTGCGCAGGCGCGGCTCCAGCTCAGACATGATGTCCAATACGCGCTCGAGGTTCCGCATCGTGGTCTCGAGCCGCTTCAAAGCTTCCTCGCGTCGTACGCGGTACAGTCCCACACCGGCCGCCTCTTCAAACAAACGGCGGCGCTCATCCGCTTTGAGTGCCAGGGAGGCATCCACCAGGCCCTGCCCAAGAATGGTGTAGGTTCGCTCCGAGAGGCCGGAGGCTGCGAGCAGCTCGTTCAGGTCGCGCAGCCGCACATGTTGATCGTTCAACAGATAATCGTTATGACCATCTCGATAGGCTCGGCGAGTCATGCCCACCTCGGTGAAATCGACCGGGAGCCAGCCAGTAGTATTGTCAAATACGATGTGCGCGGAAGCCATGCTGGCGCGCGAGCGATGCTCGGACCCATTGAAGATCATGTCTTCCGTCTTTTTGCCGCGCAGCAGCGAGTAGGACTGCTCACCGAGCACCCAGCGCAATGCATCTGCAATATTCGATTTACCTGAACCATTGGGTCCGACAATCGCGGTAATACCACTCGCGAACTCGAAAGTGGTCTTCAACGCAAACGTTTTATATCCTTGCAATTCCAGGGATTTCAGGCGAAGAGGCATGTATGTTATTCGTTAGTGAATTTTATTTGTATGAGATTCCCAGTGATTCCAGCGCAGTCTGTGCTGCGATGCGGGCGGCAACATGTTTGCTCGAGCCATGTCCCCGGCCATACGTGACACCCTGGATGCGAACTTCCACCTCGAACACCTTGGCATGGTCCGGCCCAATGGATGAGACAGTGGCATATTGCGGGGCGCCCAGTTTCTCAGCCTGCGCCCATTCCTGCAAAACGCTCTTGGGGTCGTGGATCTCCTCAAGGATGTAGTCCTGTGATTCCTCCAGCAGCGGATGGACAAAGGCTTCGACTGCAGCGAGACCAGAGTCCAGATATAGCGCGCCGATCACTGCCTCGAAGGCGGAACCCAGCAGCCCGTCACGCTCACTTCCGCCTG
>DATFET010000388.1:0-3310 GCA_035250835.1 Anaerolineales bacterium | reverse complement strand
CTGCCAACGATGAACGAGATCAGCCAGCCAAACAGGATGCCGATGATCCCCCCGATCAGGCTGAGCAGCGACGATTCTGTCAGGAACTGGGTCAGGATGTCGCGTTTACGCGCGCCGAGCGCCTTCCGCAAGCCAATCTCGCGCGTCCGCTCGGTGACCGAGACGAGCATAATGTTCATGATGCCGATGCCGCCCACCAAAAGGGAAATGCCTGCAATGCCGCCCAGAAAGATCGTCAAAATACCGGTGATCGATTCAAACGTCGAGAGCAGATCCTGCTGGGTAAACACAGTGAAGTCATCCTCCCCAATGGGTGTTCGATGACGGGTACGCAGGATCTGGGCGATCTCCTCGGATGCCTGCGAAACCACATCCCCGCTCACAGCCTGGACAAAGATGATATCCACGCGGTCGCTTGTGCTGCGGCGGAGCAGCCGAGACTGCGCTGTTGTAAACGGAACGATAGCCTGGTTGTCCTCGCTCCCGAAGGCGCCGCCGCCTTTCGATTCGAGCACACCGATGACCCGGAAGGGCTGTCCCTCGATGCGAACCGTTTCGCCGGTCACTCCATCGGCGTGCCCAAAAAGAGCCTCTGCCGTCTCTGGTCCAAGCAAAACAACGGATGCCCGTCCAAGCATATGTTCTTCGTTGATCAATTCGCCTTCCGCCACGTTCAGGTTCCGCACCTGGAAATATTCCGGCGTAACGCCAAAAATTTGCGGCGAAGCATTTTCACCGGCAAATGAGACAACTCCATTTCCTTGAAGCGCAGGTGCGACGGCTTCAATGGATGGCGCGGCGAACTGGTCACGCATGGCGTCTGCATCGCCCAGCGTCAACGGCTTCGGGTTGCGGATCGTATCGCCCGGGTCGCCGCGGAACACGAACAACAGGTTCGTGCCGATCCCGCTGATCGAGCCGGTAATGGATTCCTGCGCGCCCTGTCCCACAGCCAGCATGGCGATCACAGCTGCCACACCGATGACGATCCCGAGCACGGTCAAACCGGATCGCAGCTTGTTCCCGCTTAAACTTTCGAGTGCTTCGATAAATGCCTGCCAGATCGTCATGCAACACTCTCCAAAAGGCCGTCACGCAGGCGAATGACGCGCTGGGTCTGTTCGGCGATAATCGGATCATGCGTGACGATGATCAATGTAGTCCCGGAATCCTTGTTCAGGTTGAGGAGGAGATTCATGATCTCCCGGCCGACTTTCGAATCGAGGTTGCCGGTCGGCTCGTCTGCCATGATGATGGCCGGGTTGTTGACGATGGCGCGCGCAATGGCAACGCGCTGCTGCTGACCACCGGAGAGCTCATACGGTCGGTGTGTCATTCGGTCTTCCAGCCCGACAGCTTTCAACGCTTCGATGGCGCGCTCACGACGGCCGTCGGGTCTCCCGGAGTAGCGCAGCGGCAACTCGACGTTGGTGATGGCCGTCTGCCGCGAAAGCAGGTTAAAGCTTTGGAAGACGAAACCCACCTTGCGGTTGCGGATGTCTGCAAGCTGGTCATCGCTGAGAGCCGCCACCGGTTCCCCGTCCAGAACATATTCACCGGAAGTGGGCCGGTCCAGGCAGCCGAGTGTGTTCATCAGCGTGGACTTACCCGACCCGGAGGGACCCATAATGGCGACCACTTCTCCGCGCTGAATGGAGAATGAAACGCCGCGCAGTGCCTGCACTTCCACTTCACCCATGACATAGATCTTCTTCAGGTCCCGGGCTTCGATCACGTTGGACATTGTTCCATCCATTAATCAAACCCGCCGCCGCCCGGTCCGCCGGGACCAAATTCGGCGGGTGGGTTTAGGATGACGACATCGCCCTCTTTTACATCTCCCACAGCCAGGACGCTCATAGTGTCGGACGAGGAGCCCAGCCTGATCTCCCTCTTGACGGACTCTCCCTCGATCAGGAGATAGACCACGCGCTCACCCTCCGAGAGGCGGACCGCGCGGTTTGGCACAAGGACCACATCCTCGATCTCCTCTACGACGATATTGACCGCGGCCGTCATACCCGGCTTGACATTTTCATCTGCATCGGTCAGCTCTACTGTCACTTTGAAGTTGACCACGCCCTGGTCGGATGTGCCCACCTCGGCGACTTCCACAACCTCGCCGTGATACTCCCTGCCAAGAATGGCATCGAACGTCAGTAGAGCTGGCTGCCCAACCTCGACACTGTTGATGTCTACTTCAGAGACATCCACATCCACGAAGAGGCTGGTCAGATCATCAATGCGGAAAGCCGTGGAACCGGCCGAGACCTGGTCGCCGGGCAATGGATAGGCTTCTGTTACCGTGGCGTCAAAAGGCGCAATGATACTCGCCAATTTTAGGGTGGCCTGAGCTGCATCCACGCGCGCCTGGGCGGCAAGGAGCTCTGAAGTATTGCCATCCTCCAACAGGTCGTATGCGCGCTGTGCATCCTCCAGCTTTGCCTCGGCAACAGCAAGATCCTCCCCAGCCTCCTTGATCGTCTCCTCATCGGCTTTCTTGACCTTGACAGTTTTTATCTCCGGAATGCTCTTGATTCCAAATGGCGTCACTTTTCGAACGTAAACGATCCTATCGTACTCGTAGGGCTTGAAAAGTGAGTCGTAATACTCCGCAGCCTTGTCGTAGGCTTCCTGCGCCTCGCGCAAATTGACCACCGCCTCCGCCTGGGCAGTATTCGAGTTTGTCAGATCGTCCAACGTCTGCTGCGCACTTACCAGGTCGGCCTCAGCCAGGATGACCGTCTGGGGCAGGGAAGTTTTTTCCAGCTCGGCGAGTACTTCCTCTGAGGAGACGTTCTCTCCTACACCTGCTTGCACATTATCTACCGTTCCTGCCGCCTGCCAGACCAGTACTGCGCTCTGTTTGGCGCGGACGGTCCCCGTCGCGCCGATCGTGGCGGTCAGGTTGCCGCGTTCGATCGTCGAGGTCTGGAACTGGGAGTCTGTATCTGCATTCGCACTGCGTGCATACAACAAGGCGGAGACTCCCACGATCACCACCAGCAAAATGATCAGCAGTGTTCTATATTTCCTGAAAAAATTTCGCATTCTTTTCCTCCGCAAGGGACTGCCTTGCCTTGTCAAATTCTACCGACCCGCACGAAGTTATACCTCACAATTATGAATTGCCCGTGAATTTGACGATGATGTTTACAAACTTTTTACGCGCTCAAATGTGATGATTGTCGTCTACTGGTAAATTCAGTAAATCACGAATTTGATGTCATTGCGAGGCGGCGCACTTCCGCCGAAGCAATCTCCCGGCTGCAATAGCCCAAATTCTTCTAAAAACAAGAGATTGCTTCGC
>DATFET010000387.1:0-5435 GCA_035250835.1 Anaerolineales bacterium | reverse complement strand
CACCTTCCGTTTTGAGCCAACACCTACTTTCAGGGTCTCTAACTCCTTTAGAAATAACGCGATAGGCCTGAGCCAAGGCGGCGTTTCTGGGTAGGGACCCACCTGCGAGAGCAGGTTCAAAACTCCGCAGCACACGGCACGAGCGGGGGCATTGAAAAAACAGACCCCAAGGGTTTCGAAAACCCTTGGGGTCTTTGCATTAAGGGGATTGATGGATGGCGATAGCAGCGCGCAGACCCGATTCGAATGCGCCCTGGATCCAGGCATGGTACAGGGACGCGTGCTTACCCGCAAAATGAATGCGACCTTCTGGCTTGACGATCTCATCGTGCAAAAGTGTCTGCTGCCCGGGGTCGAACAAGGCGAACGCGCCGCCTGCAAACGGATCGTCGTGCCACATGTGTGACGCGCCTGTTTCGAACTCTTCGCGGATCTGCGGGTGGATCATCGCTGCGTTTTCCAGCGCCTGTTCGATCCGTTCATGCGGCAATAACGAGCCCCAACGCTGGGCATCCTCAGACCATGTATAGCTGACGAGCAGGATTCCACGACCGGTTTCTCTTCCATAGTCAGTGTAATTTAAATTTCGAATGGCAAGGTCGGTTACCGTGCCGCCGCCAAAGATTCCATCATCTGTTTCCCAAAAGCGAGTGCGCGTCTGGAAAAATATCTTGGCGGAGGCGTCATAGTGCAACTGGCGGATGGCGCGCTGCTTCAGGCGTGAGAATGGCTTCAACACTTCCACATGGCGCAGGACCGGGAATGGGACTGTGAGGATTGCGTGATCGCCGCGGGCTTGATAGCGGCCGGACCTCGTCTGATAATGAATGATCACTTCGTCGGGAGTCTGATCGATGGCGATCATCTTCGCCCCATAACGGATGCGCGTTCCCAGCTCCGGCAGGAACACGTGAGGGAGATGATCCGCTCCGCCGGCGATCTGACACATGTCCGTATAGTAGTTGCCGCCATCCTCACGGAACAACTCCAGGAAGGATGAATTCATCATCGCCTCCTGGTTATTGAGCAGGCCAAACATTTCGATCATGCCCTCGGACCAGCCCTTGAGCTCGAGAAATTCACGCACTGAGTACTGGTCATATTCTGCATTGATCTGTTCCCAGCCTGCCTCACCCTCATTTTCGATCTTCGCGACCAGCGGACGGATGGTTTCCTCCCAGTACCGGCCGGGGATCCTGCCCTTTTCGATTTCCGAAACTTCAAACCCCATGCATTCCGGGTTCTCGATCACTTCAGACATGCGGCGCTTTACGCCTCCGATCAAGACATACGTCTGTGGATTCCCCATGGGAAACTCAGCGGTCTGGAGACCAAACTTCTCGATGTACGTTATGGTCAAATGATGGGAACGCGGAATCTGCATCGCTCCCGCCTCACCGTATAAGCCGCGCGAGAACGGCTCGCGCATCGTATAGATCCGCCCTCCGACGCGATGCTGCGCCTCCAGGATGAACGGCTCGTGTCCCGCCTTGAGCAGCTCGTATCCAGCAGACAGACCTGCCAGCCCCGCGCCCACGATGATCACTTTTTTCCGGGTCCGCCTGCATCGAAGTATTTCGATATTCCATGATGAACAATGTTGGTATAGTCCTGGATGGAATGTTTTGCCTGCATGATGCCTCCGATGAAAAGAGATGATCTATCTTAACAAATACACACTGGATTTTCAATCACCAGTTTCGGGCTTGACGTAGCCATCTCGCAAGAGTAGAATCGCCGCCGTTAACAACCCAATAGCGGAGATATTGCGGCTGGATCCTGCTACGCGGTAGGGCTGTTTTATTTGATAGCGTCGCTATTATGTAGGCATGTCCTGGACATGCCTTTTTGTTTTGCCAGCCTCACCCAAAGGGAGCAAGAATCGGGTCGGCAGAGTAAGAAGAGGTTCATAGAATACGCCATAAGGAGAGACTATGGACACTCAAATCGATTTCAAACAAAGTTCTGAAGATTACCTGCGCATCGAGCAAGCAATCCTGTACCTTGAAAACCATTATAAGGATCAGCCGAGCCTGGAGGAGGTTGCCGCAAACGTTGGACTGAGCGAATATCATTTTCAACGGCTGTTCACCCGCTGGGCAGGGGTCAGTCCCAAGCGCTTCCTGCAATTCCTGACCAGGGAGGGCGCCAAGGAATTGCTGGATCGTTCGGAAAACCTGCTGGATACCACGTATCAGGTCGGGCTTTCGAGCCTGGGACGGCTGCACGATCTGTTCGTGACCACGGAGGCGGTGACGCCGGGCGAATACAAGACCCGCGGCACAGGTCTGACCATCCGCTATGGGATTCACCTGACGCCTTTTGGCAAATGCCTGATCGGATTGACCGAACGCGGTATCTGCCACCTGGGATTTGTTTCCGGCAGCGAAGGCGAGGCGATTGATGGACTAGTGAACGAGTGGAAGGAAGCCTGCATGGTCGAAGACTTTCGATCCACGGCTGCACTGGTGGGCCCGATATTTGATCTGCGTTACGACACCCGCATCAAACCTCTGACGCTGCACCTGCGCGGGACCAACTTTCAGCTCAAGGTGTGGGAGGCTCTGCTGCAAATCCCAGCCGGCGCCGCGCTCACCTACCAGGGGCTTGCCCAGCGCATCGGTCAGCCTGCTGCTTCACGAGCTGTCGGCACTGCACTTGGACACAACCCGATCGCGGTGTTGATCCCCTGTCACCGCGTGATACGCAAGGTTGGTGATTTCGGGAATTATCGTTATGGTGAATTGCGGAAAAAAGCTCTGCTAGCGAGAGAATATTTGCATACCGCGGTGGTTGAGTAGTGGCGCCGTTTGTTGGCGACATGTATCGAAACCACCAGGAATGAAAAGTACTCTTGTGATTTGAATGACTTAATTTCTCCTGAAGTTGCACTTTGGGAGGAGTGACTCAAATAACAGGCTTCTACTTGCTCTCCGCGCTTCGTCTGCGCTCGCGGAGAAACTCTCGCTCCGCTCTGCGCGGAGAGCAGACAAAGGAATTGAATGAAAACCAAAATCTGGATAGCTTTACTGGCATTGTATATTGTGTGGGGTTCCACCTATCTGGCGATTCGCTTTGCGGTGGAGACCATCCCACCGTTCATGCACGCGGGGCTGAGGTTTTTGATCTCCGGCGCGATCCTGTATACTTGGAGGCGCATGGCGGGAGACGCGCCGCCAACGCCCGGCAACTGGAGATCCGCAGCGATCGTGGGAACCGCGCTCCTGCTTGGCGGTAACGGCCTCGTTGCCTGGGCGGAGCAAAGTGTGCCCTCAGGCATCGCGGCGTTGGTAATCTCCACCTCCCCGTTCTGGCTGGTGCTGTTCGAAGCCATGCGGACTGGAGGAACAAAACCCAACCGCCTATCCATCCTGGGTCTGGTGATTGGATTTGCAGGCGTCTTTATCCTGATCGGTCCCGCTGAAATAACAGGCGGAGAGGGCAGCATCGATCCGTTCGGGGCTTTCCTCCTGCTGCTTGCTCCATTCTTCTGGTCGCTGGGATCCATCTACGCCCGGGGTGCGGACATGCCCAAGTCCACACTGCTTTCGACGGGCATGCAAATGCTGACGGGCGCGGCGGCGTTGTTCATCGTCAGCGGGATCAAAGGCGAATTCAACGGGTTCAGCCTCGAGCAGGTCTCGACCCGCTCCTGGCTGAGCCTTCTGTATCTGATCACATTCGGCTCGCTGATCGGTTTTGTATCCTATGGATGGCTGTTGCATAATGCACCGGTATCGTTGACCTCCACTTACGCATATGTCAACCCGGTTGTGGCAGTTTTCTTAGGATACTTCTTTGCAGGCGAAACGCTGAACGGACGCATCCTGGTTGCGACAGTGATCATTATCAGTTCGGTCATCCTGATCAACCGCTCGCGGCAGGTCAAGGTCAAGACCAAGCCGCTGCAGGCCGTCCCAGATGACGGCGACACATCACAATACATCGAGAAGGGATCGCCTTCCACGGAAAGGCGTTGACAAATAAGTCCAATATCTGCATCAAAGCAGTTGGAAAGAATCATAAAAAAGGAGAACTTGAAATGGACGGAAAGAATCTGGTTGAACGAGTTAGGGAGGATACTGTAAAGTTTATCTCTCTGCAATTTTCAGATGTGACCGGAGCAGTGAAGAGTGTGGACATGCCCGTACGGCATCTTGCAGATGCACTCAAGGACGGCGTCTGGTTCGACGGCTCATCGGTGGAAGGTTTCGCTCGCATCCAGGAAAGCGACATGCGCCTCATCCTCAATCCGGCTACCTATGCCGTACTGCCCTGGTCGGCGGCTGAGTCGCGGCGGGCACGCGTGTTCTGTGATATTTACATGCCAAACGGGGATCCCTTTGAAGGTGACCCGCGCGGCACCCTGAAACGTCAGTTGAAGAAACTGGAGGAAAAGGGCTGGACCTACAACATCGGACCGGAGCCGGAGTTCTTCCTGTTCAAAGGCGAGAACGGACGTGGTGTGCATCCAGCCCCGCACGATTCCGGCGGCTATTTCGATTTTTCATCGTTCGACGAAGCTGTCGTGGTCCGCACGGCCCTGATGGAAGCGCTGGACCAGATGGGACTCGAAGTTGAAGTTGGTCATCACGAGGTGGCGCTGGGTCAGCATGAGATCGATTTCCGCTTTGCGGATGCGCTCAAGACTGCAGATAATGTGTTGACCCTGAAGTACACCGTCAAGGCGATCGCCGCTCAGCATGGACTGGTTGCCTCCTTTATGCCCAAGCCTGTTTTCGGCATCAACGGCTCCGGCATGCACTGCCATCAGAGTTTGTTCGATAAGAATAGCGGCGAGAACATCTTCTTCGATAAGGATGACGCGGCCCATCTTTCGAAGACTGCCTATTCGTTCATCGCGGGACAACTGGTTCACGCCCGCGCCCTGGCTGCCGTCGTTGCCCCGACCGTGAACTCGTACAAGCGGCTCGTCCCGGGTTATGAAGCGCCTGTGTACATCGGCTGGGCCCAGCAGAACCGCTCGGCCTTGATCCGTATCCCGCGCTACACAGAGGGACGCGACAAGGCGGTACGCGCCGAACTGCGCTTCCCCGATCCATCTGCGAATCCATACCTGGCTTTCACCGTCATGCTTGCCGCCGCGCTGGATGGCATCGAAAAGGGACTCGAAGCGCCCAAGCCGCTCAACAACATCAACCTGTATCACCTGGACGCGAAGGAACGCAGGAAGATGGGCGTCAAGGAATTGCCTGGGTCACTCGCCGAAGCCCTGACCGAGCTCGAAAAGGACACGCTGCTCACCTCCGCTTTGGGCGACGCAACCTGCGAAGCTTTTTTGCGCGCAAAGTGGGAGGAGTGGGACGAGTACCGCCTGCGCGTGTCGGATTATGAGATCGAGAGGTATCTGGAAACAGCCTAACGCCAGTGGTCAGTAAGTCAGTGATCAGTTAGCAGTGAAATCCCCGAAGGAT
>DATFET010000443.1:0-4135 GCA_035250835.1 Anaerolineales bacterium | reverse complement strand
TGTTGAGCAGTATGGAACGGCTCTCCGAGCTGCTCGAGCGGGCTGAGCCGGTCCTGAAGGATATCCAACCCGCCGCGTCACCTGACCACCGGCCGCTGCCTTCGTGATCGTTATCTATATTCTGACATAAGAAACCCGCGCTGAGCGGACACTGAGCGCAGCGAAGTGGCAGACGAAGCGCGAATTTCCAAACGGCGCAGCGCCCCGTCTACGTGGCGCCACTCCGCAGGGCAGCGAATGCCCACTCACCTGGACTGCACCAAACGCATAAGTGTCGTTCGACGCGAGAGTATGAAAGTGTTGGTCTCGATACGCCCCGCAGGAAGCATGCGGGGCTACTCGACCAGCGGAGTTTGAAAATATTTTTGCAGTACCCGTTTCTTTTCCACCTCAGGTAAAAAGGATGCCTCGCAGGCATACACATTGCAGGTCTGGATGGCCTCCATACTCATGCCCAGCACTTCGTGAGCAATACGGTATTCATTGTTCAGGTTGGTCTCCAGCACTTCGGGGTCATCGGAATTGATCGTTACCTTCACGCCCAGGTCGAACAGTTTTTTGAGCGGATGCTCCTCGATGGTCCGCACGGAATGGGTCAGGTAGTTGCTCCACGGGTTGACCTCCAGGGTAACCCCTTGCTCGATCACAAGTTCGACCGCTTTCATATCTTCGATAATATGGATACCGTGCCCGATCCGCTCGGGATGCACCGTACGGATCGTCTCCACCACCGCTGAGGCTGGCGTATCCTCCCCCGAGTGGACCGTGACTTTGAGCCCCGCTTCCCTGGCTTTGAGGATGGGCCTGGCAAACTCCTGGATGGGATACACGTCTTCGGCATCGGCCAGGTCCACGCCCAGGATGTGCTCGCGCTGGCGGATCGCCCAGTCCACGGTTTTGATGCACGAGTCAGGTCCCATGCTGCGGGAGGTGATGGCGATATAACCGACCGCCATATCGAACTCCTGCTCAGCCCGTTCCCTGGCTCGCAGGAGCGCCTCCAGGCACTCATCCCAATCCAGGTTGTGACCGTGGAACGCCCAGTCCGGCGAGAAGCGCACCTCGAACAATCGCACGTTCTGCCTGGCCGCGTCCTCGAACAACTCCCAGGCGATCCGCTCCACCACCTTCGGCGAAGTAATGCTGTTCTGAAAGATGGCGAACGCTTCCAGCACAGTACGCAGGTCACGCAGCTGATCGTACACCTTGACGTGCTCATCCAGCTCGGCGGCCTCATAGGAGGGCAATTCCAGGCCATACTCCCTGGCAATGTCGATGATCGTCTGCGTGCGGATGCTGCCTTCCAGATGGATGTGGATCTCCGTCTTGGGGAGATCGTTGTAGCGGGGGTCAAAGTTCTTCATGGGACCTGCCTCATGGAAAAGTTTTTTCCATTTTCAACTTCGACAGAATAATATTCCAAGCCCAGATAAAAATTATACCCGCTGCAACAATCGATCCGGCTGGATGGAATGTATGGGAGCGCCTGATTTCGAGGATCAAGAGTGTATGTCACCCTGAACGAAGTGAAGGGTCTCCTATACCGCCCGCTGGGGAGTGCGGCGTTTCCTGCGGGAGAATGACAAGTTGTTTCAGAGTTTAGGCACTCCCAGGTGCAGTCGGGTGGATTGTTCAGTTAAAAAAAAGGGTTTGGCTTGCGCCAAACCCTTCTCCTGTGGTTCTGCAGCGTGTCTCAGGCAGCTGGTTCGACCTCGAGTTCCCTGGCTCCATTGCCGCGCACAGCTTCCACCGCGCTTTGCCCCTTTTCCTTCACCTGGCGGGCGATTTCATCTGCACGGGCACGCGCTTGCTCTGCAGTCTGCTGCGCCTTGTCGCGCAGCTCGACCGATTTATCCTTGATCATCGTCCTGGTCTCCGCACCCGATTGAGGAGCGAACAGCAGGGCGAGGACCGCGCCGCTCAGGCCTCCAAGAAGTAAGCCTACAAGCAGCATTCCGATTCCATTTCGATCAGACATGGTAACCTCCTTAAGGTTATTATTTTTTTTCATTGGACACTTACAGTACTGCCGGAACCACGGAGACCTGGCGATCTCCATCCAGTAAGATTATGACACGAAAGTCCCGCCGCCGCCGCCAAATGCAACAAAATCAGCCAGGTTCAACGAACGTTGAATTATGCAGCTGCGCCAGAAGGTGAATACTCATAGAGCGTCATTCATGTGGCACTACAGTTTGTTCTCTGAGTCCAACTTCAATTCAAGTCCCTGCTTTTTCCAGGCGTTTGTCCCACCCAGTACATTGTAGACTTTCCGAAAACCTTTTTGTTCCAGGAAAGCCGCCGCGGGTTGACTGCGATTGCCGCGCGCACAGATCACAGCCGTGGGCTGCTCGGGGTCGAGCTCGCCCAGGTGGGAAGACAACTCTCCCAGAGGAATCAGCACCGCCTCGGGGATATGTCCGCGGCGAAACTCCCAGGGCTCGCGCACGTCCAGGATGAAAAGCGACCCTGCAGTGTGAGTCATCTGCATGAGCTCGTTTAATTCCTTCGGCTCGATATCCTGGACAGCGCCAGATGCAGTCGGCAGTCCCATCTCCGTCCAGGTTTCCAGGCTTTCTGCAAGATAACCGATCACGCCATCGTAGCCAACCCGCAGAAGATTATAGAACACCTCCCTGTATTGAGAGGGCTGCGTCAGCACGAGGAGGATGGAAGCATCCGTCGGAACTACGAAACCAATCTGATTGCTGAGTTGTGGAGTTGCCTCGAGATGGATCGAGCCCGGCAGGTGCGCTTTGGCATAGACCTCTTTCTCGCGTGTGTCCAATATGACAGCCCCTTGCTGGATGGAAGGCAGCGCCTGCTGGAGTGTCAATGGGCGGTCGTGCACTTCCCCGAGAGCTTGCGGACCGGCGCGGTTCAAGGCTTTGATCCGTTTGTGGCTGCCCGGTTGTTCGGGCAGATCGCTGACGGCAAAATCGATGAAATCAGTTCGTTCACGCGGAGCCAGCGCTGGGTTGTACTTCCGCTCAAAGCCGAGGGATGTAGAGCGCATCGCCCGGATGAACTTCCCGCACAGCGACCCGGCACCGTGCCCGGGATAGATCATCAGGCTGTCGTCGAGGGGCAGGATTCGGTTGAACAGACTGTCATACATGTCTTCGGCCAGGCCGCGCCCAGCCTCCGCACCGACCAGGTCCGGCCTGCCGATGTCGCCGACGAAGAGCGTGTCGCCGGTCAGCGCCAGCCAGGGTTCCGCTGTCCGCCGTGTATCTGCGAGCAGCAGGGTCACGCTTTCAGGTGTGTGTCCTGGCGTGTGCAGCACGCGGATGCGGACGGTCCCCAGTTCAATGACCTCCTGGTCCCGCAGTGGATTGTGTGTGTATTCCGCAGCGCTCGCCTCATGAATGTAAATATCCGCTCCTGTGCGGGCTGCGAGAGTCGTGTTGCCGGAGACGTGATCGGCATGCAAATGGGTTTCGATGATATGAGTGATCTTCATGCCCTGAGACCCGGCAGCCTCAAGATACTTTTCCACATCCAGGTCCGGGTCTACAATCGCCGCTACTCCCCTGACCTCACACCCCACCAGATAGGAAGCACACGCCAATCCTTCGATGAAAAATTGCTGGGTGTACATTTCAACCTGTGTTTCTCAAACCTGCCGCGATCCCATTAATGGTGATCGTGATCACTTCTCGGATGGACTGCGCCTCTTCACACTCAGGATCAGACAAAGTTCGAATGCGCCTCAACATCTCCACCTGGACGTAATTGAGAGGGTCCACGTAGGGATTGCGCACCAGCACTGCGTTCTGCGTGATCGGCTCCGCATCCAGCAAATTGGCATGCCCGCTGATGGACAACACCGAATCGTGCGTGCGGGTGAATTCATCCAGGATCAAGCCGAAGAAATGCCGACCCATCTGCTTATCCGCTACGAGGTCCACGTACAGTGCGGCGATATCCATGTCGGCTTTGATCAGCGACATCTCGGTATTGTCGATCATGGTCTTGAACAACAGCCAGCCCTGGTACATCTCACGCAGAAGTCCCTGATCCTCGACTGCCAGCATGGATGAGCCGAACCCGAACCAGCCGGGCAGGTTGAAGCGGCTCTGCATCCACGAGAACACCCAGGGGATGGCGCGGATCTTGTTCACCGCGCTGCTCT
>DATFET010000437.1:0-8205 GCA_035250835.1 Anaerolineales bacterium | reverse complement strand
AAAATCCGAATCGTTCTTTTTGGCGATGGCAAGGAACGTGTCCACATCGAGGAGGAATCGCGCCGCCTGAATTTGAATAACCTGATCATTGCAGGCGTGTATCCCAAAAAGGAGATGCCGCTCGTGCTGGCTTCCTCGGATGTCTGCCTGGCGATCCTTCAAAATATCAAGATGTTCCGCACCACCTATCCCAACAAGGTTTTCGATTACATGGCAGCGGGACGGGGGACGGTCCTGGTCATCGACGGGGTGATTCGCGAGGTGATCGAGACTTCGCAGGGGGGGGTGTTCGTCGAGCCCGGCGATGACGAGCAGCTTGCGGACACGATCCTCGAGCTTTCGCGCGATCCACTGCGCGTTCGGCAGATGGGGATCAATGCCCGCGAGTACCTGGTCCGCCACCTTGACCGCCGTGACAGGCTGGATGAAACCCTGCGTTTTCTCCAAACCCTGGTAAAGGCATGAGGCTGTTTGTCACAGGCGGAACAGGATTCACGGGTTCGCGAGTTGTTCCCCTGCTGCTCAAAAATGGATATCAGGTACGCTGTCTGTACCGCCCGACCAGCGATCGCTCGGTTCTCGCGGGGCTGGAAATGGAGTGGGCTGAAGGGGACGTTTCCCATGCCAAGGCGTTTTCCGCTGCGATGCAGGGCACGGACGCGCTTGTCAACATCGCCTCCCTGGGCTTCGGCCACGCGGACTCGATCGTCCGCGCCGCGAAGGACGCGGGCATCCAGCGGGCGATCTTCATCGGCACAACGGCCATCTTTACCCAGTTGAATGCCGGGAGCAAAAAGGTCCGTTTGGAGGCGGAGCGCTTCATCGAAAAAAGCGGACTAAAGTACACCATCCTGCGCCCAACCATGATCTACGGCGGACCAGGCGACCGCAATATGTGGCGGTTGATCCGTTTTATGCGTACTTCTCCGTTCGTGCCTGTCTTCGGCGATGGAAATTATTTACAGCAGCCCATCCACGTGGACGATGTCGCCCAGGCCATCCTGGGCTGCTTGAAATTTGAAAGGACCCTCTGCAAGAGTTACAACATTGCCGGGCAGCATCCGATGACCTATAACCAGATCATCGATGCGATTGCCCATCAGATGAACAAACGCATCTGGAAAATCCATGTCCCATCCAGGCCTGTTGTCTCTCTGCTGTCGTTCCTCGAACGGCTGGGAATACCATTCCCCATCAAAGCTGAGCAGGTCCTGCGGCTGAATGAAAATAAGAATTTTAGTTATGCAGAGGCTGTGCAGGATTTTGGGTTCAGCCCACGTTCGTTTGAGGAGGGGATAAGAATCGAATTGAAATCTTTGTAGCGAATTATTCTTCGTCAAACGACGACAGATCCAAATCCCCTAAAAAAATTGAAGACTCAATTGCCTTTGATAGTTGCTCATCTGCTGTTATTAGGGGGACCTCCAGCTTTTGAGCAAGTACAGCATAACAAGCATCATATGCTGTCAGACCCTTTTCCGTAGCCAGAAGCAGAGCATTTTCCATTAATTCTGCGGTTGAAGTGGATTTCAGGGAGAGAACTTTTATGTCAGCAACATCTGCCTGTGAATCCTCGAGAGCCCGACCAAAGCGGCGCGTATACTTTAATAGTATATTTGTGCATTCGATATAAAACAGATCAGGAATATATAGTTCGGCTGGTGGGTCCGCTGCAAGGTAGGAAAATAAAGCATGTGCCTGTTCTGAAAATTCCTCCTTCACAAACAATTTGATACCAACACTTGCATCCACTACATAGCGAAGCTGAGAATCGCTCATCGTTTTCGATCTTCACGTAACAATTCGAGACTTGAAGGCGCTTTCTTGGGCGCTGTAAAACGTCGACGTTGTATTGAATTCAACGCCTTGGCCTGAATCTTACGGCGTTTTTCTTCTTCGAGCGCCTGGGTTAACATATGGACAACTTGTGCACTTAATGAACGGTTTTTTGTTTCTGCGAGCTGTTGAATTTGGTGATATAAATCTTCAGGTACACTACGAACATGTAAAGTAGGCATAGAACTACTCCTTTTATTATAAGTATAGCATGGATGGTTGCACAATGCAACATGCTCAACAATTTTCGTAATCTCAACTCGCTCTTCTGGTCGCACGGTTCGCGCTGGCTTTTGTTCCGTGTGAGTTATGCCCTGCGCAAGCGCACGGGGTACATCCGCTTGCAGATGCCTATCTATCGATGGAAGGATCGTCCGCTCGCGACGTGGTTAAAGAAGGATATCCCGTCAGCGCCGCAGGCCTATGCTGAGTGGCGAAGACAAAATTCTCTCAGTTTCTTTCGCGCAGGTGGAAACGAAGCGCACATCTCAAATCATCTCCCCTGGACTCCTCAAACAGCAGTCGACGAAGCCGAACGGGTTTTGTCTGGCGAGTTGAAATATTTTTCCCGTACCTATTACCAGGTTGGATTTCCCCCGGACTGGCACAGAGATCCCGTCACTGGCACCCGATTGGATTCGAAAAAACACTGGTCTGAAATCTCGAATGACGAGGATGTGGACCTTAAGTTCATCTGGGAGCCGAGCCGTTTCGGGATGGTCTATTCTCTTATCCGCGCCTACGCCTCCACGCGGGACGAGAGGTATACCGCGGCGTTCTGGGAGCTGGTCCAGGCCTGGGCAGAGGCCAATCCTCCAAATTCGGAAGCCAACTGGATGGACGGACAGGAGGCGGCATTACGTCTCCTGGCATGGATGTTTGGATTCCACGCCTTCCTGGATTCCCCATCATCGACAGCGGAGCGTATCGCGCAGTTCACAGTCATGGTTGCGGCTCACGCCGAGCGGATTTACAGGAACATCGATTACGCGATTTCCACGCAAAGCAATCACGTGATCAGCGAAGCATTCGGATTGTGGCTAGCAGGATTGCTTTTCCCCGAATTAAAGAATGCAGATAAGTATTTGTCATTGGGCAGGAAACTTCTCGAGCAGGAAGCCGCTGCCCAGATTTTCCCAGACGGCAGTTACTCGATGTACTCACTCAACTACCATCGGTTCATCCTTCAAATTTATCTTTGCGCAATCCGTCTCGCAGAGATAAACCCATCTCCATTCTCCAATCTCGTGTATCACAGGGTTGAATCATCCATCGACTATCTTTCACAACTCATCGACCCCGAAACCGGTCAGATGCCCGTTTACGGATCCAACGATGGGGCGCTGGTTCTGCCTCTGAACAACTGCGACTTCACCGATTACCGTCCGTTGTTGCAACTGGGCTCATACATCACCAGGAAGAAATACCTCTTCGAACCTGGCCCCTGGGACGAGGATATATTCTGGTTGTGCGGTGCGGACTCCCTCTCCTCGCGAAGCACCCCCAGAGGGGGCCGGGAGAGGGCTAGGGTGAGGGAGAACTCTCACTCATCTTTCCCTCACGGCGGCACCTATCTCCTGCGCGGCTTGAATAGCAAAGCGTTCATCCGCTGCACGGACCCTCGCGCCCGCCCCTCCCACGCCGACCAGCTCCATGTGGACCTGTGGATTCACGGTCGAAATGTCGCCTGCGATGCAGGTACTTATCTTTATAGTGGGGAAGGTAACTGGCGCAATGGACTTGCGCACACAGCAGTCCATAATACTGTTACTGTGGATCGCCTCGACCAGATGAAAATGCTCACCCGCTTCACCTGGACAAATTGGTCGCACGGCAAAGTTTTGCGACATGACCAAAACATCTGGCAAGGAGAGCATGATGGTTACAGTGGGCTCTCTGATCCTGTAAATCATAAACGCACTGTGATGTCACTGCCTGAAGATCGCTGGCTGGTTGTGGACCACCTCATGGCAGAGCAATCTCATCATTATGCACTGCAATGGCTGCTCTGTAACGGCGACTATGGATTGCAGGAACTCGCTCCTGCGCATGGAGTAGTACTTTCTCCATTGGACAGCAAGTTGTCCAATTCCAACATTATTATTCAAGCGGGATTACTCGAAGGTAACGAAAATTTCTCCATCGCCCGCGCGGACCCTAACTCCACGCGCGGCTGGCGCTCGCAATACTATGGACACAAGGAACCTGCCATTTCCGTAGTACTGGAAACGGACCAATCGACTGCCTGTTTCTGGACTTATTTTGGTTTTGAAGGAGATAAGGTCAAATTGGTGGGAAAAACTTTGAATGTCGGTTCAGGAGATTGGAAGACAAGCATCCATCTGGATGAAATAATCAAGTAGGTTTTGTCATTGTGAGCCCTCGCCCTGAACGACACCTGCACCCGATTTGCTTAGCAAATCGTGCGTTCTCTGGCACCGCCCGCCAGGGCAGGTGTGGTGCAGTGCAGGTGAGTGGGCGTTCGCTGCCCTGCGGAGCGACAGCGTAGACGAAGTGCAGGGCTTGCAATGACGTGTATATTAAACCTTCACCGCCGCTTCCTGCACTCTTAACTTCTCCGTCATCCGGAAATATTTCAGATATCGCATCGAGTTGCTGTCCTTGTCCAGCAGCAGATCTATGGCTTTGATGGTGCTCCCCAGCTTGATCGGGTCGGTGATCGAGCAGGTCGCTCCTGCCTGGATGGCGAGTGCCAGGAACGCGCTATTCACGGAGTGACGGTCAGGCAGGCCGAACGACACATTGCTTGCACCCAGGCTGATGTTGACGCCGTACTCCTTCCTTATCAACTCAATCGTCCTGAGTGTGATCAGCGCCGCACTGCTGTTATGACCCACCGTCATCACCAGCGGATCGATGACGACATCCTCAACTGGGATACCCATTTTGGCGGCGCGCTCGATGATGGTCCCAGCCGCTGCCAGACGCCCCTCGGGCGTTGCGGGGATTCCCTCCTCGCCGATCGTCAGGCCGATGACCGCGGCGCCGCGATCCTTGACGAGGGGCAGCACGCTGTTCAATTGCTTTTCCTCTCCGTTGACGGAGTTGACCAGCGGCTTGCCGGGCGTCACCTTCAATCCCGCTTCGAGAATTTTTGGCTCATTCGAATCGATACAGAGGGGAACGTCCGTCACGGATAACACTGCCTCCACAACTTTTGGCATGATCGCGGCTTCGTCGATCTGTGGGTGACCGACATTCACATCCAGCACTTCCGCGCCCCAGGCAACCTGTCTCTGTGCCAGCTGCCTGACATAATCGAAATTCTGCTCTACAAGTGCCTGCCCTAACTTTTTCAAGCCGGTCGGGTTTAATTTCTCCCCAATGATCACGAACGGCTGATCTGCCCCAATGACGATTTCCTTTGTATCACTCTTCAACAGGGTGTGCATAGACCCTCCAAAGCCTTGCGAAGGTTTTAAACCTTCGCAAGGTTGTGTTGTGGAATGGAAAATTCTTGTGGCAGCAAGTCTGCTTCGCGGATGATACGCGGCAGGACTTCATCCCAGCCGGCGGGCATCAGATGGATTCCGTGTATGCCCTGCCTGTGAAATTTCCTGACCTGGATGATTAATTCCAATGCGATCTGTATCCCTTCCTCAGCGGCATTGCCTGCTACGTTGGCAGTATCCATGCGCTGGATGACTCGCTCAGGTATGTAAACACCCGGCACTTCAGATAACCTGACTGCCATCTTCACGCTCTTGATTGGCGTGATCCCGATCAGGATGTAGACTTTGTCGAGGACGTTTCGTTTTGCCAGCTCGTTGAGCCACTCTTCCATTCCGCGGATGTCGAATACTAAATTGGTCTGGAAGAACTGCGCGCCGGCATTGACCTTCTTCTGTTCGCGCAATGCCTGGAATTTAGGATTTGATGAAAATGGGGAAGCCGCCGCGCCCAGGAAAAACTTGGGTGGGTGTTTCAGCTTGCGTCCATCCAGATATTTCCCTTCATCGCGCATGCGGCGCAGAATCCAAAGCATCTGGATCGCGTCGAGGTCGTTGATCTCCATCTTCTCGCGCGGGGATGGCGAGCGCTTTGCGCTGTCGCCTGTCACGCACAGGATATTGCGCACGCCGAGCGCGGTCGCACCGATCACTTCGCTTTGCAGGCTCGAGCGGGAGCGGTTGCGGGCGGAGATCTGTAAAACCGGTTCGGCTTCGTAGTCGAGCGCCACCTGGCTGCACGCCCAGGAGGTCATGCGAGGGGTCGCGGAGGCGTTATCCGTGAAGTTGAGCGCGGTGACATACGGTTTGATCCTCTCGATGCTTTGGATCAGCTTTTCGGTGTTGGAGGATAACGGGGGAGTGATCTCGCTGGTGACCACAAATTCACCGGCGGCCAGTCTCCGTTCCAGCTCTGAAACGGGCTCTTCGTATCCAGGCGCATGATACTTGGAATCTCCCTGCCACCAATCGGGCTGGCGGACCGGGCGGAAAATCCCATCCCAGGTTTCGCGGCGCATCTCAGCAGACCGAGAGAGCAGTCCGCCCATTATTTTTCGTACTCCCAAAATTGCAGCGCTTCTGAAGATATCCCGCCACGAATCCTGCCCCACCTTTTCCCAGTCCAGCGGCGGAAGGACTTCGAGCAGCATTTCCTCCCTCCCGTACTTGAACGAGCGCTCATAAATTTTGTACCAGATGCACGGGCGAGTCTTGTCCACGTAACAATACTCAGATGTGGAGCCTCCGCACGGTCCGTTGCGCAGACCCTTCGGACATTCCATCGGGCAGATGAGCGCGGTCTCTTGAAGCAGACAATTCCCACACATCCGACAGCCGAACAGGGGTCCCTTCACCGCGTACTCCAGAACCTGAAGAGTGCGATCACCGAAATTTTCTTTTTTGAATGGGGCGTACGCGGGCTGCCATCTTCGACCAGGAGTCAAACCAGGCATTCACACCTCATTTCGTCTGGATTATATATTATATATAATTTTTGATGTATCTGGATTTTACTGAGAGTCTCCGTAAAATGGAAGGGTTCAAAGATCACTTTTTGGATAGAGTTCACAGGAAGGGTTACAATCCAGTTTGCCAAGGTTATATTGGATGTATTCGGGTCATGCCCAGCCGATACCTGCACCCGTTATCTGACCCGTTACCTCCCTGGAAATTTGCTCTGGAGAACCGCACATGCAATATACGTTCAAGTCATACCAAAAATTGATCGTGTTGGGATTGATCCTTGCCTCCGCCTGTTCGCCCAGTCCCACGCCTGAGCCCGCGACTTCGACGCCTCTCGCGGCTTCGTCAACACCCGGCCCTCAGTCGATCAGCTTCACCACGCCGGATAACGCTGCAGTTGGAGGCAGGCTGTACGGTTCGGGCAGTACGGCGGTCATTTTTTCAGTGATGGGGAA
Source organism: Anaerolineales bacterium (assembly GCA_035250835.1). Lineage (GTDB taxonomy): Bacteria > Chloroflexota > Anaerolineae > Anaerolineales > Villigracilaceae > Defluviilinea. Next base: position 980 of record DATFET010000437.1, on the reverse strand, counting down.
TTGCCGGCAGGGATGGGAACAGATGGCAGAGCGGGTCAGCCAAAGCGGAGTTGCAGCCCTGACTTTTCAATGGCGCGGCTGCAAAGAGTCGGGTATCGTAGTGGAAGAGGAACTGCAATTGTTCGTAGATGACCTGCGCGGGGCGATCAATTTCATGCGCGCGCAGGGCGCAGAAAGAATCATCCTGGCCGGGGCGAGTCTGGGTGGGGTAGCGTCTGCGAAACTTGCTGATGAATCCCAGGCTGATGGACTGATCATCCTTGCATCGCCCGCGGAAATCCCAGAATGGGGCTTCGAGATCGTAGCGGAGGATATCAATATCGATGTCCCCAAGTTGTTTATCACTGCCGAAAATGACGAGACAGTTGCCGTTGACCGTTCGCGTGCTTTATATGATCTGGCTGCCGATCCCAAAGAATGGCAGACCTATCCCGGCACAGCGCACGGGACCGAATTATTTGATACAGATAGCGCTGAAGAGGTCGAGCAGAGAATTCTGGATTTTATATCGGCGACCGCAGCCTCAAATCCTTGATTTTTAAGGAAAAACCTCAAATGGATGATTACGATGAGAGTCCTGCCAGTCGTATTTACTCAGCCTCTTTCCGTGAGGTAGTGGAGCAGAATCAAGCCGAGGCCGAGAAAAAGCGGGATGAGGCCTCCCAGCATCCACGGTCCGAGGTGGAGCGGATACTGGTCTGCTGAGGTAAAGCCGGCAAAGTAGAGCCCAATCGTGAGCGCCAATCCAAGCATGGCTATGATAATCCCCCAGCGCAAGAGTCGATTCATTGAGGTTGATTCGGGTTTCGTCAAGCCTTTTTCTGCGAGGGCGATGGTCTCCCGGTAGCTCATATAGCGAAGAAAGGCAAGAAAACCGAAGATGACCAGGAGTACACTGACGATGCTGATGCAGGGGACAAGATCTGCAAACATATTTCCTCTCACCTAAAAAGCATGGAGCTGGCGTTATTGTATCAGCC
>DATFET010000410.1:0-3721 GCA_035250835.1 Anaerolineales bacterium | reverse complement strand
TGTTCCAGTATTCAGGCGGGACAACAGGCATCCCAAAAGGCGCGGTCGCCCTGCACCGCAACGTGGTTGCCAATACACTTCAGATCAAATCATGGATGCCAGATATCGTTGAAGGTGGAGAAGTTATGTTGATGGGCATTCCTCTTTTCCATGTGTATGGCATGGTCGCAGGGATGAATTTCGCCATGTCCAACGGCGCCAGCATGGTCATGGTCCCGAACGCGCGTGACTTGAAGGATGTGCTGGAAAATATCAGCAGGTACAAAGCGACTATCTTCCCCGGGGTCCCACTCCTTTACAACGCGATCAACAATCACCCGGATGTGAAAGCTGGAAAATACGATCTGTCCTCGATTAAAGCGTGCATCTCCGGGTCGGCAGCTTTAATGCGCGAGACCAAGGAACAGTTCGAAAAGCTGACCGGCGGCAGGGTATTCGAAGGCTATGGACTTTCCGAAGCCCCGACTGCCACGCACTGCAATCCGCTGCTCGGCGTGAACAAGACCGGTTCGATCGGCATGCCCCTGCCAGATGTGGACGTGAAGATCATCAGCCTGGATGATGGCGAGACTGAATTATCACAGGGCGAGATCGGTGAGATCGCGCTTTCCGGTCCCCAGGTGATGAAAGGGTATCACAACATGCCAACAGAAACCGCCAACACCCTGCGCCAGATGAAGGATGGAAAAACCTGGCTGTTCACCGGCGATATTGCCCGCATGGACGAGGATGGATATTTCTATATTGTCGACCGCAAAAAGGAGCTAATCAAGCCTGGCGGATTCCAGGTCTGGCCGCGTGAGGTGGAGGAAGCCATCGCTTCCCACCCCAAGGTGCTGGAGGTCGGCGTGGGCGGAATCCCGGACCCGAATCGGGGCGAGACGGTCAAAGCCTGGATCGTTGTCAAGCCGGGTGAAACGCTAACAGTGGAGGAGCTCAAAGCTTTCTGTAAAGAGCATCTTGCTCCCTATAAGGTCCCAACCCATTACGAGTTCCGCGATGAATTGCCGAAGACCACTGTCGGCAAGATATTGAGACGGGAACTGGTGAGACAGCATAAGGAAGGCGCGCCGCAGTAACGGAGACAGGTAGACAAGTAGACAGGGATGGAGGAATAAATAAAGAGAGTCATCCAAATTCGGACAACTCTCTTTTTGTTTACCTGTCTACTTGTCTACGTAGATACCTACAACTACATGGCGATGATCTGCGGCGTGCCACTCTTCTTGGGGAAGGGCGGCGGGAAGATCGCTTCGAACTCGTCACGGGTCAGCGTTTCCACCTCGAGCAGTTTCTGCGCTACTGCATCCAGGCGGTCGCGGTATTTGGTAAGCAGCTTCTTGGTCAGCCTGTAGGCGTCATCCACCAGCCTGCGGACTTCGGTGTCGATGCGCTCTGCGACCGCTTCCGAGTAATCCCGCTGTTCGGAGATCTCGCGGCCCAGGAAGATCAGTTCCTCCTTCTGACCATAGGTCATCAAGCCCATTTCATTGGACATGCCCATACGTGTGACCATCATACGCGCCATCTGGGTCACGCGTTCGATGTCGCTGGAGGCACCGGAAGTAATATCATCGAAAACCAGTTCTTCTGCAACGCGTCCCCCCAGCAGACCTGCCAGCGATGCGACCATCTTCTTGCGGGAGGTCAGGAGACGGTCATCCTCGGGACGATACCAGGTCAGCCCGCCGGCCTGCCCGCGCCCGACGATGGTGATCTTTTGAACGGGATCCGCCTCGGGGATGGCGTTCATCACGACAGCGTGACCCGCTTCATGGTAGGCGATGATGCGCTTCTCTTCGTCCGAGATCAAACGCGACTTGCGCTCTGGTCCCATGACCACGCGCTCGATCGCTTCTTCCAGGTCCTGCTGGCCAATCGATTTCTTGTTGCGGCGTGCCGCCAGGATTGCGCCTTCGTTTACCAGGTTTTCCAGATCGGCACCGACAAAGCCGGGTGTGCCGCGCGCCAGGGAGGCAAGATCAACGCTGGGTTCCAGGGGCTTGCCTTTGACGTGTACTTTCAGGATAGCTTCCCGTCCCTTCATATCCGGGCGGTCGAGGGTGACGCGTCGGTCAAAGCGGCCGGGACGCAGCAGGGCCGGGTCAAGAATGTCGGGACGGTTGGTCGCGGCGATGATGATGATGTTGGTGTCGGTATCGAAGCCGTCCATTTCGACCAGCATCTGGTTGAGGGTCTGCTCGCGTTCATCGTGCGAACCGCCCAATCCCGCACCGCGCTGACGGCCAACCGCATCGATCTCGTCCACAAAGACAATACAGGGAGAATGCCGCTTGGCCTGGTCGAACAGGTCGCGGACGCGGCTGGCGCCCACACCGACGAACATTTCCACGAACTCAGAACCGGAGATGGAGAAGAACGGAACGCCTGCCTCACCCGAAACAGCCTTTGCAAGCAGGGTCTTGCCGGTCCCGGGAGGTCCCACCAGCAAAACGCCCTTCGGGATGCGGGCCCCCAACTGGATGAATTTCTGCGGCTCTTTGAGGAATTCTACGACTTCCGCCAGTTCCTGCTTGGATTCCTCTACGCCAGCAACATCCTGGAACGTGACGGTGGGATGCTCGCCGCTGAACATACGGGCCCGCGATTTCCCGAACGACATGGCAGCGTTGTTCGACCCCTGCGCCTGGCGGAAGATAAACCATAAAACGCCCGCCATGAATATGACCGGGAGGATATACAGCGCGCCGCTGACGATCCCCGCCCACTGTGAGGGCGGCTTGACTTCGATCATGACGTTATCCGGGGTGAGTCGTTCCGGGGTGACGCCCAGAGCCAAAAGCTGATCTACAAGGGTCGAAGCCGCTTCCTTGTAGGATTCAACACCATCTTCGTCTCCGTCTGTATAAATAACCCGCAAGCTGTCATCATCCTCGATGACCACGCGAGCGATCATGCCCGCCTGTATATCGCGTGCCACTTCGTTGATCGTCAGCATCTCAGACGAACCTGAATCGCGCTGAAATGCCATGACGATCATGGCTACCGCTGCAACGATCAATAAGAACGTTACAACAAAGGATTGATTTCTAGGATTCACTTTGCCTCCAAAAGATAATTCCAAGAGGATTATACCAACATGAACTATTCAGGAATAGCCCATCTGAAAATTTTATATATTTCTCTAATATGACCACACCCTGTCATCGAGCCTTGCGAAGGCTGCCTTGAAGAGGCTGATCGCCTATGAAAAACCTTCGCAAGGCTATCTCCAGGGCATTTATCAGCCTATGGATGTTGAACTCTGCCCCACTCTTACTCGAGAATCAGTTCCACCGGACAGTGGTCCGACCCACGCACAGACTCGTGGATAATGACATCCTTCACGCTGCGGACCAGCGCCTCGGAAACCAGAAAATAGTCGATCCGCCAGCCGACGCCGCGCTCGCGGGCATTCGAAATATAGGTCCACCAGGTGTACTGGACGCGGCCCGGATACAGGTGGCGATAGATATCCACGAAGCCGTGGTCAAGGAATTTTTGCACCCAGGCGCGCTCCTCGGGCAGGAAGCCGGAATTCTTTTCGTTGGCTTTGGCATTTTTCAAGTCAATGGGCATATGGGCGGTGTTGAAATCCCCGGTGATGATGACGTTCTCCCCGCTGGCATGCAGCCTGTCACACACAGCCAGCAGATGGGCGTAGAAATCCAGCTTATAGTCCAGGCGTTCCTTGCCGCGCTGGCCATTCGGGAAGTAAACG
>DATFET010000391.1:0-9002 GCA_035250835.1 Anaerolineales bacterium | reverse complement strand
GTGGCGCGCGCTGCAGTTGAGGGAGCGTCATTGGCGGAATGCAAAGCCCTGGCTGAAAAGGCCCGCCAGTATGTTGGGGTATATCTCACTGTCGATACACTTGAATTCCTGCACCGCGGCGGCCGCATCGGCGGCGCGCAGCGATTCCTGGGTACTGCTCTGAATCTCAAACCCATCCTTACTGTGGAGGGCGGCCGCGTGGAACCTGTGGAACGAGTGCGCACGCGCGGCAAGGCTCTGGACCGGGTGGTAGAGCTGGTCGTGGAAAAGTGCGGAGCAAAATCTCCGGTTCGGTTGGCAACCCTGCACGCCGACTCTGCGGCAGATGCCAAGGTGATGCTGGATAAGATCACTCCATTGGTCAACCCACAGGAATCTGTATTCGCGGCGGTCAGCCCGGCGGTCGGCGCGAACACGGGCCCGGGTACCGTGGGTCTTGCCTGGATGGCAGGTCTTTAATTTTCTGTCATGCCACATCAACTTTATTCAATGGAAGGACGCCTCGAAGGCGTCTTTTTGTTTACAGGTATAATTTGAGCATGGAACATCCAGACTCCCTCATCCACAAGACTGCTCCGCTGGTTATTGGCATCGCAGGTGGATCGGGTTCTGGTAAAACAACCGTAGTACAGGCAATCCTGCAGCGCGTCGGCGCGGACCGAATCGCCTTTCTTCAACACGATTCATATTACAAGGATCTGCGCGGGCTTCCACCGGCTCGGCGCGATGAGTTTAACTTCGATCATCCCGACTCACTCGAAACCGAGCTGCTGATCGAGCACATTGCTGCGCTCCGAAACGGGATGCAAGTTGAAGTGCCAATCTACGATTTCTCCACCGACAGCCGGACTTCAAAATCGTTCACCCTCGAGCCGCGCAATGTAATCCTTGTAGAAGGAATATTGATCTTCACTGAACCTGCGCTTCGCAAGGTGTTCGACCTCAAAATCTTTGTGGATACGGATGCCGATCTGCGATTCATCCGCCGTCTGGAAAGAGACATCCATGAGCGCGGTCGCACGACTGAATCTGTGATCAAACAATACATGCATACAGTCCGCCCGATGCATCTGGAGTTCGTCGAGCCTTCGAAGCGTTATGCCGACATCATCATCCCGCAAGGTGGACATAACACCGCCGCGCTCGATATGGTCGTGGCCCGCGTCGAAGCATTATTCAGGTAAAAGTTATCCTCAGTTCAGGAGGCAGTTGCACTGCCGACTGCCAGCAGTACAACTGCTGGCAAAACCAGCTCATTAAATAAACCAACCCAAGGAGAGAAGTATGGCAAAACAATGGAATACCCCGCCCGCAATGCAGATCGACCCCAAGAAAAAATACAAAGCCCACATGGAGACCGACAAGGGCACCATGCTCATCGAGCTGTTTGCAGATAAAGCGCCCAGCACTGTCAATAACTTTGTCTTCCTCTCAGGCGAAGGGTTTTACGAGGGTGTGATGTTCCACCGTGTCATACCCAACTTCATGGCGCAGGGTGGCGACCCAACCGGGCGCGGCTCTGGTGGTCCCGGTTATAAATTTGCAGACGAGTTCGATCCCAGCCTCCGCCACAACAAACAGGGGGTCCTTTCCATGGCGAATGCCGGACCCAATACCAACGGCTCTCAGTTCTTTATCACTCATGCTCCCACCCCGCACCTCGACAACCGCCACAGTGTATTCGGGCAGGTGGTCGAAGGTTTGGATGTGCTGATGTCCATCCCGCCGCGCGACCCGGGGAATGTCAACGCGCCGGCTGTAAAGATTCACCGCATCACCATTGAAGAGTCAGAATAAGCAGGGAGCCGCAAAAGAAAAACTAAGCGCACAGGATGTGGACGGAAGGTCATCTGTGCGCTCTTTTCCCGCGCCTGCAAAAAGCGAGGATTCTGGAACAATGGCTGCCGGGCTGAGCAGGGCGAAAAAAAAGCCCAGCTTCCTCACCAGCTTTTCACGCGTGCTTGCATTGTTCGCGGTCATCGGGATCACAGTCTTTATCTTCAGTATCCGTGACCGTGTGGATGATTTTGCCGCCTACGGTTACCCTGGAATTTTCCTGGTTGCCTTACTGGCCAACGCCACGATCATGCTTCCGGCGCCGGGTGTGGCATTTATTTATGCTATGGGTGCAATCTTCAATCCATTGGGAGTCGCCCTTGCAGCCGGGACAGGCGCCGCGATCGGGGAGCTGTCCGGTTACCTGGCAGGGTACAGCGGACAGGCGGTGATCGAGCGTGCGGATGTGTTCGACCGCGTCCATCCCTGGGTGGTAAAGTATGGAGGCTGGGCGATCCTGGTTCTCTCGGCAATCCCCAATCCCTTTTTCGACATCGCCGGGATCGCGGCGGGAATGGTTAAAATGCCCCTCCGCACCTTTCTACTCTTTACCTGGATCGGGCAGATGATAAAAATGCTATTGTTTGCATTGGCAGGCAGGTATTCGATCGATCTGCTTTCAACATACTTCAACTAAGGAGTAAAGACATGACCAACTACAGCAATATCGATTCGTATCTTGAGTCAAACCTCGATCGAAGCATTGCCGAGTTGTCCAGGCTGGTCGCACAACCCAGCGTGGGAGCACAGAACCTGGGCTTGCGCGAATGTGCCGCCCTGGTTGGCGAAATGCTCAAAGCGCGCGGATTCGACGTCCGCATCATGGATACAAAGGGTGCGCCCGTTGTTTTTGGAGAACGCAGGGGCAGCTCCGATAAAACCCTGCTCATCTACAATCATTATGACGTCCAGCCGCCTGAGCCGCTGGAACTGTGGGATTCGCCGCCTTTCGAGCCCTCCCTGCGTGAGAGAAAACTCTATGGACGAGGCGTGAGCGACGACAAAGGGCATATTGTCTCGCGACTCCATGCGATCGATTCGATCCTCGCGGTCAATGGCGAGCTTCCCTGCAATATCAAGTTCATCATCGAAGGCGAGGAGGAGACCGCCAGCGTCAACCTGTTCGATTTCATCAAACAGAATCGGGAGCTTCTCAAAGCCGACGCCTGTATGTGGGAGTTCGGTGGTGTGGATCATCGCGATGTACCCATGCAGTATCTTGGCTTGCGCGGCATCTGTTATGTGGAGTTGAGTGTGGAAACTGCTTCGACGGATGTCCACTCGGGATTGGGCGGCTCGATCTTCCCGAACGCGGCCTGGAGGCTGATATGGGCATTGTCCACGCTCAAAGGGGAAGATGAACGGATCCGCATCAACGGCTTCTATGATGGGGTCAAAAGCCCATCGACGCGTGATCGGGAATTGATGGAAGCCCTGCCTGAAGTCGCCGAGGAATACAAATCCCGCTATGGGGTCAAACAGTTTATCAAGGGACTCGCTGGCGGCGTGGATTTGCGGCTGGAGGAAGTCTTTTCGCCGACCTGCACGATCTGCGGATTGACCTCCGGCTATCAGGGCCCCGGCTCGAAGACTGTGCTTCCTGCTCGCGCCTCCGCCAAGGTCGATTTCCGCCTCGTCCCCGACCAGGACCCGGACGATATCCGACAAAAATTGCGCGCCCACCTGGACGATCACGGCTTCACAGATATCCAGATCACGGATTTGGGAGGCGATCCACCCGCCCGCACCGATCCGGATGATCCGTTCGTGCAGCTGGTCGCCAGGACTGCTGAGGATGTGTATGAAATGCCCATGCAGCTCGTTCCCCTTGTGGGTGGATCCGGACCCAGCCACCCATTTGTCCACGACCTAAACCTGCCAGTCGCCACGGCGGGACTCGGTTACCCCGACACCAGGGCGCATGCACCGAACGAGAACATCCGTATAGACCTCTATCTCAAACACGCAAAACATATGGCTCGGGTCATTACTGAATTTGCCAAATAACATGACCTTGTTCACTCCGTTTTAGTGACAACCTCCATCCAATACTACCGTATAATCAATTTATAACAAATTTCATAAATTGCGTCTTATGACGCTTGCACCACATGGAGGTCAAAATGTTGGTCGGTGAAAGAATGTCCCGCCCTGTTATCCCGGTTAGCCCGGATACCCCTATCAATGATGTCCTTGCTATGTTCCGAAAGGAACACATCCGCCGGGCGCCGGTCATGAAGGACGGCAAACTGATAGGCATCGTCTCGGAAAGGGACCTGTTGAACGCCACCCCGTCCTCAGTCACCACCCTGAGCGTCTGGGAGATGCATTACCTGATCAGCAAGGTCACCATTAAAGATGTCATGAAGAAAAACGTGGTCACCGTGGATCAGGATACACCGATCGAGGAAGTTGCGCGCATCATGGCAGACAAGAAGATCGGCGGCGTGCCGGTTGTCAACGGCGAGAATGTCGTTGGCATCATTACAGAAACCGATCTCTTCAAGATCTTTCTCGAGCTTATGGGAGCGCGCTACAAGGCCTGGAGGGTCACCGCGACCCTGGCGGAGAAACCTGGCGAACTGGCGAAATTGACTCAGGTCATCGCCCAGAATGGCGGCAACTTTGTCTCTTTTGGTATGTTCTCCGGCCCGGATGCCAATTCAAGAGCTGTCACATTTAAAGTGGAAGGTCTCGAGAAAAACCAGATCAGGGAAGTACTGGAACCGGTGGTGGTGAAGTTCTGGGATATACGAATGTGCTGATCACATTTCGTTCCTGAATACATGTACAGACTGCTTTTTGAGCGGTCTGCGTCTCTGAAATTCAGTAAATGAATGTTAATAGAAACCCGAAAACAGTGGTGCGGACGCCGAAAGGGCCCGCGCCACTGTTTTCGGGTTTCTCCCAGTTATTTCGTAATTTACTGAAATTATAGAATTGTGTTTTATAATCACAGGTGCGGGGAAATGAATATCAGACATCACACTTTCATCGTTAATAATAACAACTTCAGAAATTGGAGGCTATCGTGTTTAATCACATTCTCGTGCCATTGGACGGCTCTGTCCTGGCAGAATGCGTCCTGCCGCATGTCCTGGCAATTGCCCCGGTGACGAAGGCACGCGTCACCTTAATTCACGTACATGAACATCCTGATAATCGCAATGGCGCTCCACCCATCGATCCGGTGGGCTGGCATATGCAAAAGCAGGAATCCCAGGCCTATCTTGAGAAAACAGTCGAACATTTGCAGGATGAGGGTTTGGATGCCAGCATGACAATCGTGGAAGGCAAGTCGGCCGAGAGCATCATCGAGTATGCCCATGCAAATGATGTGGACCTGATCGCCCTGAGCACACATGGGCGTACGGGCTTGAGCGGCTGGAATGTGAGCAGTGTGGTTCAGAAAGTCCTGCTGCGTTCCTACCGGTCCATATTACTGGCCCGGGCGTATGCCGCGGACAACCTCATGGAAGTAAAATACGACCGCCTATTTGTCGCATCTGATTGTTCTCCCAGGGGCGAGCATATCCTTCCGTTCGCGATCAGTATTTCGCAGTTCCATAAATCGCTCCTGATCCTTGGTACTGTCATTGAAAAACCGCAGATTATTCAGCGGCTGCCCCTTTCTGAGGAGGAGATGACGATCATGAACCAGTTGACCGAACTGAATCAGAAGGCTGCCGCGCGTTATCACGAGCAGGTCACAACACAGCTCTCCCTTAAAGGGATCGAGGTTGAAACACACATGACCATCGCCGATCACACGATCAGCGCCCTGCACAATATGGTGAATGACGTGGGTGCTGACCTGGTGCTGCTGGTCGCGCATGGCGAATCCGGCGAAAGGCGCTGGCCGTATGGAAGCATCGCCACCAGCCTGATCGCCTATGGGAATGTAGCTCTCATGATCATTCAGGATCTCGCTGAAAATGAGGTCCTGCCAACTCCTGCTGAACAGGCTGTCAGCGAATTGAGAGGGCACTAATCCATGTTTCAGATCTCCACGCGCAGCGATGCACCCTCTCATTTTCGGAACAACGATCCTGCCACCACTCTCGCTGAAAAACTTAAGGACAGCAAACCACATAAAGGGACCTTTCCCATACCGGGTCGTCTGAAAAAACTGAAGGATTTTTTCCAGGCCGCGTACAATTATTTTGAAGACGCCGCAAAGACCCAGGCTGCGGTCTCGATCACATCTGAATGGCTGTTGGATAATTTCTATGTCCTTGAACAGGCATTACGGGTGGTGAAGGAAGATATGCCTGCCGATTTCTATGACCGCCTGCCCAAGACAGAGGATGACTGGGCGCGCATCCATCTCATCACTCTCGGCATTCATCAGGGCGTGCCTCGCCTGGACCTGGAGCAGATCAAATCCTTTGCCACGGCATTTCAAAGGACCACAACACTCCAGGTGGGTGAACTGTGGGCGCTGCCTCTTATGCTTCGCCTCACTGTCATGGAAGCGCTGGCAGATGGACTGGCAGAAATTACAAAATTGGCATGGGACAGGCTTCCGGATGCCGCGCTCTGGAAGGAGATCAAACCTGATTCAGGATCTCCCGAAATCGATCCCGAGTCGCGGGTGATCAACTCTATCCTCAACCTGCGGCTCATCGCCACAATCGACTGGAAGGATTTCTTCGAAGCCACAAGCATCCTCGAGCAGATCCTGCAGCGCGATCCGCCAGGTATTTACAGCCAGTCTGCTTTTGAAACGCGCAATCAGTATCGTGGTGTCGTCGAAGAACTGGCGCGAGGTTCCTCGCTCGATGAAACAGAAATAGCCTCTCAGGCAATCCAAATGGCGGAAGCGGGAAAGTCGTCGCGTGAAGAACATGTCGGCTTCTACCTCATTGGAGAAGGACGACCCAGGCTCGAAAAGCAGATCGGGTTCCGGCCGTCAGCACATGCATTTATTCTTCGTACTATTTGTGACAATGCTGCATTCACCTATCTGGGGAGTAGCGCATTTCTTGTTGCCATACTTCTTTCTCTCGTTTTATTTTTTAGCATCCGTGCTATGGGAACACCGGCTCAGATTGTGGTCGCGCTTTTGCTGTCCGTCCTGCCTGCATGGGCTGTGGCCATCCACATCGTCAACTGGCTGGTTGTTTCGCTCATTCCTCCCCGCACATTGCCAAAGCTTGACCTTGAAGCCGGAGTGCCGACTGAATACAGGACCATGGTTGTCATCCCGGCCTTATTCGGAACGCAGAGGGATGTTACCTTCCTGCTCCGTCAGATTGAAAATCACTTTGTTGCCAACAGCGATCGCAATATCTTCTTTGCCCTGCTGACAGATTTTGCTGATGCGACGGAGAAGACCATGCCGCAGGATGATGAGTTGCTCGAACAGGGACGCGCAGGAATCGAACAACTCAACGGACGCTACGCAAGTCCAGGATACCAGCCGTTTTTCCTGTTCCATCGTGAACGCGTATGGAATGATGGCGAAGAAACCTGGATGGGCTGGGAACGAAAACGCGGCAAGCTGGAGGAATTCAATGAGCTTCTGAGGGGCAACCGTCAAACAACCTATACTGTGCAAATCGGGGATTTGGACCGGCTGGCATCCATTCGATACGTCATTACGCTCGATGCCGACACCCTGCTGCCGCGCGAAGGCGCGCACCGCCTGATCGGCACGCTGGCACACGTCCTGAACCGGGCTGAATTCGACTCAAACTCCGGGCAGGTGAGAGCCGGGTATACCATCCTCCAGCCTCGGGTCCAGGTGAGACCCGCAGTCGTCAATCAATCGCTTTTTACGCGTGTCTATTCCGGGGATTCATCCATCGATCTATACAGCCGCGCCGTGTCCGATGTCTATCAGGATTTGTTCGGGGAGGGAAATTTTGTCGGCAAGGGGATCTATGATGTGGATGCTTTCCATAGAAGCCTGCACGACAAAATTCCCGAAAATCGCCTTTTGAGTCACGACCTGTTCGAAGCGCTGCAAAGCCGATGTGGACTTGTTACCGATGTGATCCTGTTCGAAGATTATCCCCCGCATTATCTCGCCTATACCGACCGCTTGCACCGTTGGGTGCGCGGTGACTGGCAGCTGCTGCCCTGGCTTGGGGAACGGGTCCCGCATCGGACAGCCGGGAGGGCACGTAATACGCTTTCATTCATCGATCGCTGGCGGATCTTCGACAACCTGCGGCGCAGCCTGACCGCCGCAGCGTCGCTGACGTTACTGGTGACTGGCTGGTTCTTTTTGCCCGGTTCGATCCTTGCCTGGACCCTGTTCGCACTCGCGCCCTATCTGGTGCCGATTCTCACCCAGCTGGTCTCGGAAGTTCGTCAATCCGTGGGCAGGGATCGTGCCAACATCGAAACCCGTTCGATCCGCCTCTCTGCGCTTCGCTCCCTGTTTGAGATCCTCTTCCTGCCGCACGAATCCCTGATCAATCTGGATGCCATTGCGACTACCCTGATACGCCTGTATATTACTCACAAGCGGATGCTCGAATGGATGACGGCTGCACATACCGTGCGACTGTTTGGGAAGAGATTGAAGGTGAAATCTGCCTGGCAGGCCATGGTGATCGCGCCTCTCTTTGCGATTGCACTAGGACTCATCCTGATCCTCCAACAGCCCTCCGCATTGGTGGTCCCTGTTGGGCTGTTAATTGGCTGGATCATCTCTCCCAATATCGCAGCCCGCATCAGCGTACCGGACAGGCAGCCCGAGATCAACTTCAAACCCGCCCAGGAGAAAAAGCTGCGTCTTCTGGCGCGTTCCACCTGGTTGTATTTCGAACACTTTGTCAGCCCGGAGGACAGGTGGCTCCCGCCCGATCATTACCAGGAGAGCCCGCGCGGACTGGTGCAGCACCAGACCTCGCCCACAAATATCGGGCTGATGCTGCTCTCGACGCTGGCTGCCCATGACATGGGATATATGGGTGCGACGGAGCTTTCCCTGCGCCTGCGGGATACTTTCGACAGCATGGATTCGCTCGAGCGACTGCGCGGTCATTTTTTGAACTGGTACGACACGCGCAGCTTTACACCTCTTCTACCCCGCTACATCTCTACAGTAGACAGCGGCAACCTCGCAGCCTGCCTGCTTGTCCTGGGGCAGGGCTGCCACGAAATACGGTCTTCGCCCATTGTTCACTGGCAGGGAGTCGTGGATACCCTCAACA
>DATFET010000381.1:0-6875 GCA_035250835.1 Anaerolineales bacterium | reverse complement strand
GGCTGGCTTGCAGAAATCCGGTTTGCTCCGTTATGGAAATTCCCTTCTTACTAAAATCCAAAGTATCTATTTGTTTTCTTCAACGCTGGCAATTTTTGCCAGGGCTTCCTCCACATCTTCGTGGGAAAGGCGGACCTGTTCGAGCACTTTTCCCTCCGCGTTGAGCACTGCTTCCTTGAACTTGATCGCCCATAAGTTCTCAAACAGCAAGGCTGCTGCAGTGGTCTCGTTCCTCATCACCTCCGCCAGGTTGTTGATATCCTCCTCCTGGATGAGCCCACTGACCTCGGCATTGAGTGGATCGAAGACACCCAGCAGGTCGGGGGAGAGCTGGTTGATCTCCAGGGCTGCGTGAGTACCATCCTGATACTTCTGAATGATGACCAGATCGATCACACGGACGATCTTTTGTTCGATCAGGTCAACTAGGGCCGGCAGAATCTCACCCTTGAGATTTTCATTTTGGAACTCAAGCGCGAGAAAATCGATTGGACCGTACGTCATTGTGATATTCCTTTCAACAGACCTGGATTTACTCAATGAATGTAAGAATGGGGTGTGTGGTGAGTCATGGACTCCACAACACCCCATTACAAATTCAATTTGTACTATCCAAAATCACTTACTGCTTGTTCGACACGATTGGTTGATTTAGCTGGGCGTTGTAGTAGAGCCAGGCAGGCGATCTCGGTTGTAGTAAGCCGTGCTGCTGAAGTGCATAATATCGAGCACGACTGCCAGGATCAACCAGAACCAGTCGTAAGCAGTCAGGCCAATGCCAGGGCTCCACAGAATCACATACATCAGTGTCGTGAAGGGCAGGAAGATGATCCCCAGGATCGGCCACAGCCAGCTCCCACCGAACGCAGCGCTGAACAGGTTTGGTCGAGCGATCCAGATGAACAGCGTCCCGAGGCGGGGAAAGAAACCAGCAAATAACGCGAAGAGACAGGGCATTTTACTTCTCCTTGACCTGAAACAAAATCAGATTTAATCAAGGGCATATCAGCCAGCATGGACATGACAGCCCCTATGAACTCACTTTCAGCGGCCCCCGTGAGCCATTTCATCGACACAGACCGCCACCGCCAGGATCAACACATCGTTCTGGCCGGGATCGATTTCCACGCCGTAACTGTCACGCAGGCGGAACCACTTCTTCGATACCTCCGCCACTTTGTCACGGCCTTCGCCGATCGTGTATTCGTGATCCAGAATATTGCCATGTACTTCCAAATCTGGTCCATTCTGGACCTTGACCACCCAGCGTTCGCGCACGGGGGTGATAAGCGCTTTTTTGACCATGGCGATCCGTTCGCCGTTGGGCGCTTCGATCTCCATGCTGTCCTTAACCCTCATCATGCGTTCCTGGATCCTGCACAGCTCTCTGCCATGAGCATCCTCGAAGATCAGGGTCTGGCGCACACGCAGCGCCTTGCCGTCCACTTTAAAAACTTTCTGGCCGTGCTCATTCTCGATCCAGAAGTCGTCACCGATGGCAACCATCTTCTGCCGCATCTGGTAGCGGTTTTCGCCTCCGCCTCGTCCGAGAGGACGATCGTCCTGACGATCCTCCCGCCGGTCTTCACGCCGTTCTTCTCGCCTGTTTCGCATATTACACTCTCTTTCCCTTGAAATCGGACAGGCTACTCGATATTAAGTTTCAGCCCACCCATCATGCCAGCTACAGCGTTGTAGACTAACGCGATGATCCAGCCTGCCAGCGCTCCTCCAGCCGCCGCGATGAGCGCACGCACAAAGACAAGGCCGAAAGTTGTAAGTGTATAGGCAGTCCAGTTGCCCAGGTTCATATCGATGTACCAGGCCTGGGCGCCGAAGATCCATCCCAGGATCCAATACCAGATGCCAAATATCAACGTCCAGAAGGCTGCCAGCACAGCGCCGTACAGAACAAACGAACCTACACTGACTGATTTGATCGTTCTCATGAGATATTCTCCTTTTCCTTTTGTTGATTGATCATTCATATTTATGTCACCCCGGGAGAAATGGTTGTGCAGATAACCCTCTTTTGATCTCACCCTGGACGACATTCGACCTAAGGATGTATCTTTCGATGTGCAGCCTCCTTAATCTTGATTTGTGTAATCAAAAAGTGCTTCTAGTACAAATGTAACGAATAACACATCTCCTGTCATCTAACAGCCGTTGAAGTTTAGGTCAACAGACCCGTGCTCTTTGTAACAATATCAATCAACGGTTGTTGAAACAATAAAACCTCAGCTCTCTGCCAGATTTGGTAGTGACATTATTGTCTCTGTCAGGATGATGTTTTATTGTCAACTCTCTTCGTTCGAGCACACACTGGGAAGGATTTAAACAGCGATATCTTCCGCCGAAGGTTTTGAGAAACCGGAACCATAAGTCATTATTCCATGCGAAGCAGAAATTGATTCTTGACTTTTCATCTCATTTTATGCTACACTGCCATTGAACTTACACGTGTAAGGTGATACGTGTAATCCTAATTATTCTTGAAATTTCGAATTACATCCAAATTATGAACCGGCCTACCCAAGTTGATGTTGCCCGCCGCGCAGGTGTCTCCCGTGCCACGGTTTCATATGTTTGGAATGGCGTCACAGAGGGACGAGTGCCCATTTCAGACGAGACCCGCCAGCGCGTTTTGGAGGCCATTGAAGAACTTGGTTATGAGCCAGATGCTCGAGCCCAGGCTCTGCGTTCTGGTAATACAAATACAATCGCCCTGATCATTCCTGATCTTCGAAATCCACACTTCTGCGAATTAGCAACCGGTATAGAAGAAGCCGCGCGTGTTTCGGGCTATCACATCCTCCTTTCGAGTACTACCCTAAATGACGAATATGCCGTGGAGATCTTTAAGGATTTGTCTCGTCGCCGATTTGACGGATTAATCCTTGGCAGCTCATTTATTCTTGAATCGGAAGAAGCGCAAGCCACGCTTGAGCAAGTCCGCCAACGCGGGTTACCGATTGTCGAACTAAGCGATAACTACGGCGTGGATTCCATTGGCACAGATTATAGCGAGGCGGCCAGAGAAGTGATGTCCTACCTGTTATCGCTGGGACATCATCGCATCGGGCTTATATACGGTGTTGGCGGACATGAGTTTGCTGAAGATCGACGACAACCATATCGAGCTGCCCTTGAGGTTGCAGGGCTACCAATTGATGAAAATCTAATAGCGGAATGCGGCCCCACTATTGAGGATGGTTATCAAGCGGCAAAAAAACTCATCGAACTCCCCTCTCGACCTACAGCCATTATTGGCATTAACGACCTGCTGAGCATTGGTGCTGTGCGGGCGGCCGCGGACGCAGGATTACGCGTGCCAAATGATCTCTCTCTCGTTGGTTATGACAACATTCCGATGGCCAATTACCTGGTTCCACGTCTCACGACGGTGACAAAGGATGCTCATGCTTCGGGAAAGAAAGCCTTTGAGATATTAATGATGCGCCTGCAAAATTCCGACTTGCCTCGTCAGAAAATACATACCCCGGCGCGACTTGTCATTCGCGAGTCGACTGGGCCGGCCCCCTTTTGAAAACCCGGTAAATGAAATTTTTATTCCATCAACAATGGATGGTGATATTGAGTGTGAGTTTGTAAGAAGATCTATGAAAGTTACGGTGGGCAGACTGCAAATAAAAAAGCGGTCCATATCCACGACGAACTCCAGCCCGAAGGTCTGCAATCCGTAGTTTCAGACCCGACAGCGATCCTTCACTCAGGCTGACCCCGCTGCCCGCAGGTGATCAGACTTCTTTTGCGAAAGGAGATACTGCCTATTGTCCTGATGATATGAACCGCCCTCCAATTCTAAATCATATTCACAATTAAAGACTACAAATAATCTCGGAGGAGATCATGAAACAGAATAGATTTTTCTATCATCTGATAAGCGTACTATGCTTATTGGGACTCTTGGCAGCCTGTGCACCTGCTGCCACTGAAGCACCTGGCGCAACGGATGCTCCAGCCGCAACAGAGCCCTCTGGGGCGACAGAAGCCCCCGTAGCAACAGAGCCTGCTGAGGTGGTCACTATCACCTATTACATAGACGATAATCCAACCAATGTGGCTTCTGCGGAGAATCAAATCGCAGCATTCGAAGCTGCAAACCCGGATATCAAGGTTGAACTTGAAACCCATCCTGGCGGTGGAGAGGGCGACAATCTGGTCAAGACTCGCCTTGCGACTGGTGAAATGTCAGATGTCTTCCGTTACAACGCCGGGTCCCTGTTCCAGGCGCTGAACCCGCAGGAGAATATGCTCGATCTGACCGATGAAGCCTTCCAGGCAGATGTGCTCGACTCTTTCAAACCCACCGTGACCGCTCCCGATGGACGTGTCTACGGCGCCCCCGAAGAAGCGGCGATGGGCGGCGGTGTGCTGTACAACAAGAAGATCTACGACGAACTTGGCTTGTCGGTTCCCAAATCCTGGGAAGAATTCATGGCCAACAATGAAAAGATCAAGGAAGCTGGTAAGGTTGCCGTGATCCAAACCTTTGGCGATACATGGACCAGCCAACTCTTCGTACTGGCAGATTACTACAATGTGCAGGTTGCGGTACCGGATTTTGCCGAAAAATATACCGCCAACCAAGCTAAATATGCCACGACTCCTGCGGCGCTTAGGAGTTTCGAACGACAGGAAGAGATTTTCGAAGGAGGCTATCTCAACGAGGATTATGCCTCCGCAACCTTCACCGATGGTCTACGCATGGTGGCATTGGGTGAGGGCGCTCACTACCCCATGTTAACGTTTGCGATCGGAGGCATCGCGCAGGATCACCCCGATAACTTGGCAGATGTAGGTTTCTTCGCCATGCCCGGCGACGATCCGGCTCAGAATGGTCTTACAGTTTGGATGCCGGCCGCGGTCTATATCTATAAGGGGACCACGCATCCCGAAGAGGCAAAACGTTTCGTCGCGTTCCTGGCCAGCGCCGAAGGCTGTGATGCACGCTCGGCGGCGAACGGCGCGACGGGTCCGTATGTGATCAAGAGTTGCACCTTACCCACCGATGTCCCACCCGCTGTGGCAGACCTGCTTCCTTACTTCCAGGAGGACGGTGCCACGGCTCCTGCCCTCGAGTTCCTCTCCCCGATCAAGGGACCTGCACTCGAACAGATCACTGTAGAAGTCGGTTCTGGTATCCGTTCAGCGGCGGATGGAGCCGCACTTTATGACCTGGATGTGGAGAAACAGGCCCAACAACTCGGCCTGCCAGGCTGGTAGACACTCATGTTCAGAACCGGGTCCCTGTCGTTCCTGAGACAGGGACCCGGTACCATACAGGCGCAACTATAACGAAAAGAATGGAAGTAGCCCCGAAAACACCGTTCAAAAAGTGGATGGCATCCTCCTATCCACTCTGGTTCTACATCCCTGCGGGAGTCATATTCATTGTATTCTTTCTCTTTCCCACGATTGCATCTCTGTTTTTCAGCCTCACGCGTTGGACTCTGTTCGACGCGACATTCATTGGGCTGGAAAACTATACTCAATTCTTCAAGGAACCTTTTCTCTTTCAGGGATTAAGAAATTCACTCATCTATGGCGTAGTGACGTCCGGTATGAAGGTGGTATTAGGGATGCTGCTGGGTGTGTTTCTCACGTCACAGATCGTTGCGCGCGACTATTTGAGGTCGGTCGTATTTTTTCCAGTATTGGTGAGTACGGTGGGTGTTGGCATTACGTTCACAGCGTTAATGCATCCCACGCAGGGCTTTATTAATGAGGCTCTGGAATTATTGGGTATCAAAGGACCCGCCTGGCTGACAGACCCGCGCTTTGCTTTGCTATCTGTCGCGCTGGTGGATGTCTGGAAGGGTGTTGGGCTTGCCACTGTGATCTATATCGCTGGGATCAATGCGATTCCCAAAGAGTATTATGAGGCGTCGGAGATCGACGGCGCCAGTTCGCTGCAGCAGTTCTGGAATATCACGCTTCCCCTCGCGCGTCCAGCGACATTTACTGTCATTATCTTAAGCTTGATTGGAGGGCTTAGGTCTTTTGACCTCATTTGGGCTATGACGCGCGGCGGACCGGGTTTCACCACTGACGTGATCTCGTCTGTCATATACAAACAATATCAGGCAGGCTTTTATGGACTCTCCACGGCGGGCAATGTTGTCTTGATCCTATTGGTGGCAATCATCATCGTACCGCTTTCGGCTTTTCTCAACAAACGGGAGATCGAGTTATGAGCACGGCACGCAGGTACTTGATCAGCGGGCTTGCCATCCTGCTTTCGAGCATTGTTTTTCTGGTACCGTTCACCTTTATCCTGTTGATGGCGCTCAAAGATCGCAAAGAAGCTGCCCTGCGCACTTTCAGCCTGCCAACCGCGTATCATACCTGGGACAACCTCGTTGAAGTCATTCAAACCCGCGATTATATGCTGTTGACTGCCTTTCTGAATAGCGTGATCCTCACCGTTGTCAGTGTCACGCTGCTGGTCATTCTCGGCGCGATGGCCGGGTTCGTTCTGCAACGTCATCCCTCCAAATGGACTGGGTTAGTCAATTTTTTGGTACTTGCGGGTCTTATCATTCCGCCGGCAGTGGTACCCACGATTTGGTTGTTGCAGGGTATTCAGTTGTTCAAGACAATGACTGGAATGATTTTTATAGAAGTTGCTTATGGATTATCGTTCTCTGTGTTGTTATTCCGTGCCTTTGTCGCCACCATTCCGCGCGAACTGGATGAAGCGGCGATCATTGACGGTGCTGGTCCGCTCCGCCTGTTCTTCGAGATTATCTTTCCACTTCTGAAGCCTGTCATCAGCACGGTAATTGTTGTGCAATCTGTTGCCATCTTCAACGATTTCACTAATCCCCTCTACTACTTACCCGGAAACG
>DATFET010000379.1:0-5298 GCA_035250835.1 Anaerolineales bacterium | reverse complement strand
TGTTTTCCTTCTCGACCACGACCTTCTTCGCTTCGCCCAAATCGTTGAGCGTCGCTTTCTCGAGCTGCAAACCGACCTCGTCGGAGATCACAGTGCCGCCCGTGAGGATGGCGATGTCCTGCAGCATGGCCTTGCGGCGGTCGCCGAAGCCAGGGGCTTTGACAGCCAGAACATTCAGCATGCCGCGCAGCTTGTTGAGCACGAGCGTGGCGAGGGCTTCACCGTCAATATCCTCGGCGATGATGACCAGCTCACGCTTCCCGATCTGGACCAGTTTCTCGAGGATGGGGACGATGTCCTGAGCCGCGGAGATCTTCTTCTCATTGATCAGGATGTACGGCTCGCTGATCACGGCTTCCATTTTGTCGGTGGTGGTGATGAAATAGGCGGAGAGGTAGCCGCGGTCGAACTGCATGCCTTCGACGAACTCGGTCTCGAACTGCAGGGATTTGGACTCTTCCACGGTAATGACGCCGTCCTTGCCAACCTTGTCCATTACGTCTGCGATCAGGCCGCCGATCTCTTCATCTGCGGCAGAGTTGGTCGCAACGGAGGCGATCTCTTCCTTGGTGTCGATCTTCACCGACATCTTGCGCAGCTCTTCCACGACGGTTTCGGTCGCCTGCAAAATGCCGTGCTTGAGCAGCATTGGGTTGTAACCGGCTTCGAGAGCCTTGAGACCCTCGTTCACAATCGCATGCGCCAGAACGGTCGAGGTGGTGGTGCCGTCACCGGCAATGTCATTGGTCTTGGACGCGGCTTCCTTGAGCAGCTGAGCGCCCATGTTCTCAAACGGATCTTCGAGCTCAATTTCCTTGGCGACGGAAACGCCGTCGTGGGTGATGGTGGGGGAGCCGAACTTGCGGTCCACAGCCACGTTGCGGCCCTTGGGGCCGAGAGTTGCGCTCACCGCGTTGGCAACGGTGTTCATACCGTTCTTCAGCTTACGGCGGGCATCTTCTGCAAATACAAGTTGTTTAGCAGCCATTTTTCATTCCTCCAGGATTAGCCTTCGACTACGGCCAAAATATCACTTTCGCGCAGGATGAGCAGTTTCCTGCCATCCACTTTCACTTCGGTGCCGGAATACTTCGCATACAGCACCTTGTCTCCAACCTGTACTTCCATGGGGATTCGTTCGCCGTCTTCGTCACGGTCGCCCGGTCCCGCAGCCAGGATCTTGCCTTCCTGCGGTTTTTCCTTTGCGGTTTCGGGAAGGATAATTCCGCCAGCGGTCATTTCCTCCTGTTCGATCGGTTCCACGATCACGCGTCCGCCGAGGGGCTTCAGCTTCAATTTACTTGCCATTGCTAGACCTCCTGAATTAATTGGTTATAGGATATTCACGAAATTAGCACTCTAACTCACTGAGTGCTAATCGTATGATACTAAAACCACCTGTCCAAGTCAAGAGGTCTAATGGATTTCTTATATTCCTCTGATACTGAACTCGACGGAGAAGTTATGGGGTCGGCGTCACAGTGGCGGCTGGCGCCTCAGGCTCTGTGGGTTGCGGCGTAATATCAGACATTTCATCGCCGACTACTGTCCCGGTCTGAATCGGAACCGATAGGTCCGGCAGCGCGGTCCCCGAGGCCAGGGATGAGCAGATTTCATCTGCCGCCTCCACGATGCTGATGATCGTGCCGCGCCCATCTGCATATTCATCCGGGTTGGCCTCCAGCTCATCGCGGACTTCCTGCATGACCAGCAAGGCTTCCCCGCATTTGTTATCACGCTGGCGGCTCAACGCGGCCAGGACGGAGCCATACGTGTAGTAATAGACGATCGTGTTCGGCTCGAGCGCCAGTCCCGTCACCTCGATCGGTTCTTCGCCAAGATCCGGGAAGCAGCGTTCCAGTCCGCGCCCCAGGCATGAGTCCTCACCTGAGCAGCCGCGTATCGCGCACTTCAATGAATAGATCGAGCCCTCATAGTTTCGCGAGCGGAAGTAAATGATCCCCAGCTGGCCATAGATATCCGCGTTGTTCGGCTCGTATTCCAGGGCTGTCTTTACGTTTTCCGCGGCAATGAAAAATTCGCCAAGCTGGGAATAGGTGCGGGCGATCGAAAGGTGTGGACCCGGGTCATTGACGCCGATCTGCTGGTTGATCTTCACCGCCTTGTCGAAATACTCCAGGGATTGCTCATAGACCGGCCGCGCCGCTTCGAGGTTTTGTATCTCGCTTGCCAGGCGGCGATAATTGGCGCCGATGCGGGTGTAGAGAAAGGTAAAGTTTGGCTCGATGGCAAGTGCCTTCTCATACTCTGCAATTGCCAGGTTATATTGCCCGAGCGTTTCAAGTACGTATGCATTCACGCGGTAGACATCCATCCACTGGCTTGCATCCGGGCGCTCGAGGGCCTGCTGCATGATCAGTTCAGCCTGGTTCCATTTTTGCTGGTCTACCAGGATTTCGGCATAATATGCCAGTGCAAGCGTGTTCGTATTATCCAGCTGCTGGGCGATCAAAGCTTCCTGTTCGGCTTGCTGCAGGAAGTCCTGCACTTCTTCAGTTGTGTGGAAGAACGAGTTGGCATTCCAATCCAGTGTAAAGGCGCGGATGGCACGGACCGTGCTGTCCTGCGGGGAAAGCTCAACAGCCTTTGTAGCCGATTCGAGCGCTTCCGTCAGGCGTTCTCTTTTCTCTGGGTTGGTGATCAGGAAGGCGGATGAATAGGTCTGGATGCGCGCCAGCTCCGCCCAGGTTTTGGCATCGTTTGGGCCGAGCCGCAGGGCTTCCTTGTACGCCAGGATGGCAGCATTCAGATTGCCGGCCTTTACATTTGCCTCTCCCTCCTGCAGATAGGAATCCACTGTCCGCGTGGGGATCGGGGTTGGCTCGAACAGGGGCTTGATATCACCCTGGTTTACCTGCTGAAGGATCCAGACCCCTCCAAGCAGCATCACGACCCACAGGAACATGCGATAGATATTGGACTGTGGCTTTCGGTTAAAAAGCGGACGACGGGGTGTAACGTTCATGGTGTAGATGTTAGGGTTACTTCAGGCGCGTCTGTGGCCCGCGCTGTGTCAGTCACTTCAAGGATGGATGTACCTGCCTCGGTCGCAACCGGGGTATCCACTGCCGGGTTTTCAAGATTCTCCTGGCAGATCCCGATGATCGCGGTGGCGGCTTCCAGTACGATCTCATCTTCCGGGAATTTGGTCTGTAGTGTCTGCGCGATTGGCAAAGCCTGCCCGCACTGATTGGTGCGCGCCAGCGCCAGCCCATATGTGAAATAGAACTCCCCAATGCGCGGGTCGTCGTTCAACGCCAGACCCTGGATTGGGAAACCATCCTCGGTCTTGCCTCCATTGACAGCCAGACTCAACTGTTCTACTGCCTCTGCATACTTAAAATTGCGATAGAACATAACTCCATAATTGCCGCGATAGCGTGGATTGGTCAGGTCGTCGTTTACCGCGGTTTCTGCGTATTGCAGGGCCTTCTCATATTCGCCGATCGTCGCGTAGGTGCGCGCGATCAAATAGTCAGGCTCGGGATCGCTCGGGTCCAGGGTATTCGCCAGGGTGAATTCCTTGATCGCATCATCATACACCTGCAGGAAGCGCAGGTTCCGTCCCAGCTCCATATGCAGGATGGAAAGATTCGGGTTTACTTCGATTGCCGATTTGTAAAACTGGATCGCGTTTTCATAATCGCCGGTGGCTTCAAAAATATAGCCTCGAGCGCGTCGGGTTTCGAGGGCATTCGGGTCCAGCGCCAGGGCAGTCCTGGAAACTTCTCGTGCCTTGTCGATATTATCGAATAACTGCGAATCGATCAGGATCTCGGTCCGGTAGGCATGCGCGATCGCGTTGTTGGGGTCGAGCTCCAACGCCTTGTCGATCGCCTCCAGCGCATTGCTATTCTCCCCTTCCTGAAAATCCAGCGCCCAGGCGCGCACGGCATGTGCCATGGAATTGTTCGGGCTCAGCAGGATCGCGTTTTCAGCGTTCGCCTGTGCCTCCTCGGCAAGGCCTGCAAATACCTGCACACGCGCCAGAGCAATATACAGCGTTGGGTCCTGGGGAGAGGACTTGATCGCCTCCTCATAGGCCTCGATCGCCTGGAGCAATTTTCCCTGCTGATACAGGGATTGTGCTTCAGTCACAAAGGATTCGGGTGAGCGCGTCGGCGTGGGAGTTGCCTCGAACGGATTGGGTTGTGCAGGCAAATACACCTGATTAATGTAATATCCAAAGAGCAAAACCAGGCCAAAGATCGCCCAGCCAAAAAAATTGGGGCGCTTTCGGCGACGAGTCATGCTCCATCGGCTGCTTCTTGGTAGATACATAGCAATTGATATTACCATTGGCAGCAATGGCATGCAAGCCGCGTGCTAATTTACCTCTTATCTTATGCTAAAATCTCCACATGCAATTTGAGGTTTTCACCCTTCTTCCCGAAGTGTTCCCGCCCTACCTCGAATCCAGCATCCTGCAGCGCGCCCGCCAGCGGGGATTGATTGACGTGCGCGTTCACAATATCCGTGATTACACCCACGACAGGCACCATACAACCGACGACACACCTTACGGAGGCGGAGGGGGTATGGTGATGAAGCCCGAGCCGGTCTTCGAAGCCGTAGAGTCGGTTTTGGGACTGACTCCGCCTCACGCGCAGCGGCCAGCGGTCCCCATTATCTTATTAACTCCTCAGGGACGCGTCTTCACGCAGCGCGTAGCCGAGGAATTGGCTCGGCTCGAACGCGTTGCCCTGGTCTGCGGCCGCTACGAAGGCGTGGACGAACGCATCCGCGACCATCTCGTCACCGATGAAATTTCCGTTGGGGACTATGTGCTGACCGGCGGAGAACTGCCCGCGCTGATCGTCATCGACGCGGTCTCGCGCCTGCTGCCCGGTGTGCTCGGCGACCCGACCGGCGCGGAGGATGACTCTCACTCCATGGGCCTGCTGGAATATCCCCATTACACCAAGCCGCCAGATTTCCGCGGCTGGAAGGTGCCGGAGGTGCTCCAAAGCGGCAACCACGCAAAGATCGAACAATGGCGCAGGGAACAGGCTCTGGCGCGCACTTACAACCGCCGCCCCGATATGCTGGAAAGAGCTGAGCTCAGTGAAAAAGATCTGAAATTCGTCGAAAGTTTAAAGTTGAAAGGGATGAAAGAATAGAATCGTGTTTGACTCTTGACCTTTAACCGTTAACCTGGGACAGTCAATTATGGAGCCAACATGAAATTTAGCTACGGCAAAACGTTCCTTCTCGGTTTCGGCTTTTTAGGCATCAGTATCGTCGGTCCGATCTTTAATTTATATGTACCCATCTTTC
>DATFET010000372.1:0-7457 GCA_035250835.1 Anaerolineales bacterium | reverse complement strand
AAGTCATCTGAATAATGGGTGGTGGGACCATAGACAAAATGACTCGTGGCAGCGTGCAGACGCTGGTCACGCGGGTCCATCTGCATGTGCATGACGTTCCAGCTCTTGAAATGAATATCACCGACCTGCCATTTCTCGCGTTTTTCATTGCTCTCGAAAATAAAACCGCCCTTTTGCGTTCCTACCAGGACCATTACCTTTTTTTTGCTCATAACACTCTCCTCTTTGGAAACAGAAAAAATGTTCTATTTTTATTCTACCATAAACAGTCCGAATTTCAGGCCATGGTTTGATGGCTCTCCAGGATTTCCCGTGATAAATATCCGGATTTGGCTCCTCTTCACTGCGTCTCACCTGTACTCACCGCAGGCCGTCTTGCCCCGATGGGCTCGCAGCACGAACGGGGTGCGGTGTCGCGCACACACCTGCCCTGTCGGTGCCAGGGTTGTCCCGATGCTCTTTCGGGAGCGAACAGCGATGGAGGGCTGGAGAACCGGTTGATTGCAAAATAAAAGACGGATGCCCAAATAGGTATCCGTCCCTGCGATGTAGACATTCCCTTTCTATTCCAGTGCCCAGACCCATGAGTTCTCGAAATTACAGGTCCCCTCTCCCGAATCCTGCGCACCATGGAATGCGAAGACGCCTTCCGTGCGCTGCTTGCTGGAGTCAAAATAGCGGCCCTGGCGGACATTGTTGATGTAAAGTGTGAACTGCTCATCCTGAGCTACCAACACCACCTGGTTCGTGTCGCCGTTCTTCTGGTCGATCGCGTCGGAAAATTGAACTTTGGTAATCGAGCTCTGATAGTTCCCATATTGGAAAACATCGATCTCCCAGGCAGGCAAGCCGGAGAGGCGCAGGTAGTCAAATAAATACTGCTTGCCCTCCTCAATGTTGGGCTCCGAGCGGAAGCTCACCCCACACATGAGGATGCCCGAGGCTTCCCAGGTTACATCGGATTTCAGGATGAAGTTTTTACCCACCAGGTCCTTGTCGATCTCCACATAATCCCAACCTGGGCCTTTCATGCTGACCATCAGTGGCTTGCCCTGTTTCCATAACAGATGTCCATCCTGATAAGGGATGTCTGTATCACCCAGCAAGCTATCGAGCTCCTCCATAATGGAATCCGAAGTTTCTGTCGCTTCAGAAGCAGCGGTGGCAGTTTTATCCGGTGTTGAGGTGGGTACGGGTGTTGGTGTTTCTGTCGGCAGCGGAGTGAGCGTTGGCGTTGCCGTATCTGTGGGTGCAGGCGTGGACGTGGGAGGCTCCTGCCCGGGCAGGACGTTACAGGCTGAGAGCAACAGCACGAATAAAGCAGACAAATACAGGGAATATTTCATTGGGATTTCCTCCTGGCTTGAAGGTTTTCCTAACCAATCCCCTCGTTGGCAGGTTGGCTTGGATGCTGGGCCTATCCTACCTTGATTCTCTAAAAATACAATTGCAAAATGTCATCAATTACCCGGCAAAAATCGTCTCCAGGATTGGATGTCATTGCCAAAACAAGCCGAAAATTCCTTGACTTAGCGTACACTCGAAGATGTACACTTACAATCATGGAGATTCAAATGGAAAAACTGACCATCCAGGAAGCCTCCGAAGCGACCGGACTGAGTCCGCATACGCTGCGCTATTATGAGCGGATCGGGCTCATCCACCCGATCGATCGCAAGGAGAACACACGCCGCCTCTATACCACTGACGATATCGGCTGGATCGATTTTCTCATCAAAATGCGCGCCACAGGTATGTCCATCCGCGACATGCAGAAATATGCAGAACTCCAACGGCAGGGCGATGGAACACTGCCTGAGCGTCTGGAAATGTTGAAGACCCTGCGCGATCAGGTGGAGGATCGCATACGCGAACTCAATGAACACTTGAAGCTGGTGAATTACAAGATCGAAATCTATGGACAAATTGTTGAAGAAAATGAACTTGAAAAAACCTAAAGGAGAAATAAATGTCTACAACAAAACAGGCAATGAAACGAACATTGGGACGCTCCGACCTGCAGGTCAGCGCACTGGGGCTGGGATGCTGGGCGATCGGTGGGCCCTGGTTCTGGCTCGACGGACAGGGCGGCTGGGGCGACATTGACGACAATGAGTCGATCCGCGCCATCCACAGCGCGCTCGATCACGGCATCAACTTCTTCGATACCGCGCCAAACTATGGGACAGGTCACAGCGAGCGGGTCCTGGCGCGTGCCCTCGAAGGAAAACGCGACCAGGCCTTCATCGCTACGAAATTCGGTTTCGTCGTAAACGAGGCTGAAAAACGGGTCACCTTACGAAATGACGATCATCTACTTCACGTCCGCGCAGAATGTGAAGCCAGCCTGCGACGCTTGAACACAGATGTGATCGATCTGTATCAATTGCACGTCTGGGATTACGCCATCGAAAAAGTACCCGCGCTGGTGGACCTGCTCGAGTCGCTGGTCAGCGAGGGGAAGATCCGCTACTACGGCTGGAGCACAGATTCGGTGGAGGGCGCGCGTCTCTTCGCGGAGGGAAATCACTGCGTCGCCATCCAGCATGACCTGAATGTGATCCTCGACGCGCCCGAGATGCTGGCGCTTTGTGAGGAACTGAATCTCGCCAGTGTGAACCGCAGTCCCTTGGCGCGCGGCGCGCTGAGCGGAAAATACACCAAGGAAACGGTATTCCCTCAAAACGATGTACGCACCGATTCATGGTCACGGGAGCATTTCTTTACTCCCACCCTGGATCAACTGGACAAGATCCGTGAAATCCTTACGAGCGACGGTCGCACCCTGGTCCAGGGCGCGCTGGCGTGGATCTGGGCGCGCAGCGAAAAGACGATCCCCATCCCGGGCTTCAAGACCGTCGCTCAGGTGGAGGAAAATGCACAAGCCATGGAGCTGGGTCCCCTGACAACCGATCAGATGAAAGAGATCGATACATTGCTGGGAAGATAATATACTGCTCCCGCCGCCGGAACGGCGACGGGAGCAAGGCATAAGGAAATTCATATGAACCTTCGTCCATTTGGAAATACCGGTATGAACGTTTCTGAGGTCGGGCTTGGAGCCTGGCAACTGGCAAACCCTGACTGGGGCATCGACGATAAAAATGAAGCGCTGGAAATCGTGCAGAAATCGCTCGAGGCAGGCTGCAACTTCTTCGACACCGCGCCCGGCTATGGCGGGGGTAGAAGCGAGGAATTGCTCGGCCAGGGATTGAAATCCGTACGGCAGGATGTCATCCTCTGCACAAAGTTCAGTCATTACTCTGAAGACAGCGGGCGCGACTTCGACCCGAAGAACGTCCGCCCGGTGCTGGAGGGAAGTTTCCGACGTCTGCAGACCGATTACATGGATATTCTTCTGCTCCACAATCCGCCGCGTGAGTTAATGGACGGCAAAGTATCAGCTGATCTATATGCAGAACTGGAGAACCTCAAGAGTGAGGGCAGGATCCGTGAATATGGCGTCTCGCTGGACTGGCGCGTCGAACTGGAAAATGTGCTAGACACAACGAAGAGCAAGGCGGCGGAGGTATTCTTCAACGCGCTGTATCAGGAAATGCTGCCTGCCTTCCCAAAGGCGCAGGAGCAGGGCATGGGATTGATCGTCAAAGTGCCATTGGATTCGGGCTGGCTCTCGGGACGCTATCGGAACGGTCATCGCTTCGAAGATGTACGCAGCCGCTGGTCTCCTGAAGTGCTTGCGCGCCGAAGCGACCTCGTGGAGAAATTCGCCGCGCTCGTGCCCGATGGGATATCACTGGCACATGCTGCACTGCAGTTCGTCCTGGCGCAGCCTGAAGTTTCAACTGTGATCCCCGGCGCGAAAACAGTGGAGCAGGCGTTGGCTAATTTTGCCGCAGCAGATAAACAATTAAGTCCCAATGTTGTTCAATCCATGCGCGACCTATGGACAAGCGAGATCGAAAGCGATCCGCTGCCGTGGTAGCCTGGTTCTCACTCATCCTCGCGAACCACCCTAGCGGGACTCCTACGGGAGAAGGATTCTGTTTTGGAAAGCAAAATAAATCCTTCGTGCCCCTTTGTATACTTCGTGTTTAAGAAATCATTCCTTCAACAAAAAATCCCCATGATTCAACAATCCATCGAATATCGCTTCGATCGCCTTTGATTTCTCAGGCGACAGCTCATCCAGCTCAAAAGACTTCAGCTTCGTCTGTGTTGTGCGGACGGAGGGCTCGAGAAAATCCCCAAAAGGCAGGGATGTCCTGAACAACTGGTAATACAAAAACCTGCGGGCATTGCGTTTGAACTCGGTGGGGACTTCGATCCTTGCCGCGTCTAAAAACTCTTTCATCTTTCTTCGTACGTCTTCCACCGTTTGTGGAAAGAACACAGTGGGATACTGCGTAAAGCGCGCCTTGCCCGCGCATAGCACCGCCGCGCCAATGATCGATGCCTCGAGTCCGATCGTCGAGTTGTAGACCATGACGAATTTGGACTTTTGGATCAGCTCATACGAGCTCAATGATTCACGCGGACCCACAAAAACCACGTTCGGCTCTTTGTCCACGCCGCGGCTGGCGACCCAACCCTCGACCGTCTCGCGGCTGGCTTTCCGCACGCGCAGCTCATCGGGATGGGCGCGGATGACGAACAGCGTGTCGCGATGCTCTCGGATCACCTCCAGAGCCAGGTCGAGCCAGTCGAACATATCTTCGAAAACGGTGTTGGCGTGCGGCTGACTGGTATCGAAAATGACATTGGTAAAGATCGGCACATTCTGTTTGAACTTCGCTGCATTTTGTAAAAATGACTCGTCGAGTCCCTTCATGTCCGCCCAAAACTGGATGCCAGCCATGCTGAAGTCACCCTGGAAGCGTCTGGCGAGATACACGTCCAGCCTGGCATTCTGCTCATCGTTCAATTCAAACTCATTGGGGATGTGGATCGGATACGCGGTCGCTTCGCCATCCGTGAGGAAGGCGGAGGCGGGTCGAAGTCCCACTTCGTGTGTGATGACGCGCAGTCCGCGCTCTTGGGCGACGTAGCGCGCAACTGCCTCAGGGTAGAACTGCCCGTTGAACACGACCACCGCCCGCGGCTGGGTCTGATCGAGGAAGTCCGAAAATTTCCGCGCCACATTCCACGCCGACAGGATGTACTCGCGCAATAAATAACGCGTCGATTCGTCATCGCTCAAATGATGGATTCGCAGGATCCAGCGCAGACCGGGAAGACATAATGGGCCAAGAGGGATTCCCTGCCATTCAAATATCATCAGCTCTTGCAAAGAAAGGTTCTTAATGGCTATGGCAAGTTGAGGATCACGTTCAAAACCAAACCACGTGACCTGCGACGTTTGGCCCTCAACTTTCGACGGAACACCCGTATACAACGTCCTCGATTGATAAATACACGACTCACACGGCGGCGGCTTATGGACGTCGTCGCGGTTCGTCCCCAGTACACAATGGCTCATCCCTGAGTGACAGGCGAAGTAAACGACCGGGATCCCCTTCAGGCGCAAAGCCCAGGAAGCCAGCAGGTGAAACCCGCTGTTCCAGGAGAGGTCGTCGATCCCCGTAGAGGCTTTGAAGAAGACAATCGGCGCCCCCTGGGTGGGGGGTGAGTGACGGGAGACGAGTTTCGCAAACCGTGAAATCTTTCGATTGTTGAGTCTGCGAACAACGCCGCGCTTGATGCGCTGGTTGAAAAATTCCCTCACGATGGCCTACCAATCATTGCTCTTCTCATAACCCAGCCTGACCAGCAGATCCCCCGCAACATCCTTGAACAGTTTTTTATGTTCCTCAGTGAAGTGTTCGCGCCATCCACCCGTCTTCCCCGAGCGGAAGGTGTGACTCTTGCGCGGCTGGATCGCCTCCGTCAGGATGGACAACGCCTTTTCACGCGGTGTGGGGATTTGATAGCCGGTCTTTTCCGCTTCAGCAAGCATGGCATTTAATGCGGCGTCACGGTTGTTGATCAGATCCTCGAAACGGATGCACATCACGTTCTGCTGCTCCAGCCACTGGAAGACACCCTCATATCTCTGCCTCACGCTGACCATATACAGTCCATCGCGGTCGATACCAGTGATGGCAACTTTGAGCCGCTCGCCAAAGTCGGGAAGTGAATTGTAATACTCATGCATCCCATGCTCTTCATGCATGTCGGTTGCAAAGAAGACCTGTGAAACCAGCATATCGCGCGGGTCACGATAGATAAAATAATTCACGCGGCCGGGCTGGCACAGAAATGCAACGTTTTCAGGTGCAGCTTCCACGTAACCCCAGCCGACCACGCCCGAAGGGATTGATCTCAACTCGCCAAGAATTTCCTCTTTCGTCTTTCTTCTGCCCTCTTTTTCGATTGTCCTTACCGGATCTGCGGCGACATACTTATAGGGCATGATCTGTGTAAAACCGTTGAGGATCTGCAGCAGCAGGTGCGATCCGCTTTTGGGCTTGGAATTGCCGAAGATGGGCGGCGCCTCGTCAAACGAGAAACGCTTCCAACGCGCAATCGCCTGCATGGTTTTTCCTGCAGGCCGAATGGCACGGCGAAGCCTCTTCGTCAAAGTCATCAGAGCACTACTATCTGATCACTACTCTCTAAGATCTATTCTCTACGATCTCACTCTAATCAATCTTCGCCATTCACGCGCCGCAGCTTGTTCAGCGAAGATTGTTCACTCGCATACACCTTTTTCACGCCATCACCCAGTGAGGCTTCGGTCACACGGATGTATTTCACCAGCCGCTCGAAGCCGCCGGGTTCCACCGAGGCTGCCTGGTCTGATCCCCACATGGCGCGGTCGAGAGTGAGATGCCGTTCGGCCATGCAGGCGCCGAATGCCACCGCGACCGCCGAAGGGACAAGCCCCACCTCGTGACCGGAATATCCGACCGGGATGGCGGGGAACTGATGACGAAGCGTTTCAACCATCCTAAGATTCAACTCCTCCGGCTCACAAGGATAGGTGCTGGTGCAGTGCATCAGCATCAGGTCTTTCTCCCCGGCAATATCCACACCCTTGTGAATCTGATCCATCGTGGACATGCCCGTGGACAGGATCAATGGCTTGCCGGTCGCCCGCGCTCTGCGGATCAATTTCGCGTCCGTGAGGCAGGCGGAGGGAATCTTGTAAGCCGGCGTATCGAACCTTTCCATGAAATCCATGGAGGGCTCATCCCAGACCGAAACCATCCAGGCGATGCCGCGCTCGCGGCAATATTTGTCGATCTCACAGTATTGCTCTTCGTTGAACTCCACTTTATGTCGATACTCAAGGTATGTAATATAGCCCCAGGGAGTCTCGCGCATTTGGTTCCGCTGCTCAGAAGGCGTAGCGACATCCGGCGTGCGCTTCTGGAACTTAACCGCATCCGCACGAGCATGGACTGCCGCGTCGATCATTTGTTTGGCGATGCCAAGATCGCCGTTATGGTTGATGCCGATCTCCGCGATCACATACACAGGATGACCATCGCCCA
>DATFET010000345.1:0-3305 GCA_035250835.1 Anaerolineales bacterium | reverse complement strand
AGAGATTCAGTCCGACCTGCCCGATCCATCGATCACCAACCAAAACTTCACGGTGATCGTCCGGGTGACGGGAAACGGAAACACTCCCACAGGCACCGTGACTATCACTGGAGGTAGTTTGGGATGTACGATCACGCTCTCCAATGGGGCTGGAAACTGCGTCCTCAATTCCAGCACCAGCGGCGCAATAACATTGAATGCCGTCTATAACGGTGACAGCTCACATCTCGGGAGTACTGACACGGAGCCGCACACGGTCGTCCAGGCCACACCCACTCCCACCAACACATCGACGCCAACGCTCGTTCCTACCGCCACGATGACACGGACGCCGACCCCTTCGCCCACGATCGCTGCCACAACAGTTCCGAGCTGTAACCTGGTGACGCATGGCGCCATCACACGCTCCGGAAATATAATGAGCATGACCATCACGAACCCATATGCTTTTACAATCGTGATGAGCGATATTACGGTTACCTGGAATGATGATAAAGGTCACCTTGACGGCAATAAAAAATTGAGGCTGCAGAGTGTGAATGTCGGGGCAGTCACCATCTGGACAGGCGATATTGGCAATCAATCTACATACACGATTCCGACGGCTGCGACTCTGGGTCCGGGTGCCACTACAGTATCCTTCGTTTTTGACCAGACCTACGACAACCCGGACGGAACGGAGCGTATCTATATCAACCTATCAACGCCGGGCTGCCAGAATAACCCGATCGACTCGAACTAGCCTTAGACCAACTCACAGAAAGTGCAGGGAGAAGATGAAAAAAGCAATTAATGAGCGAGGGCAAAGCCTGGTGGAGCTTTCCATTAGTCTGGTTGTCCTTTTGTATCTGCTTTCGGGAGCGGTCGAATTCGGGATGGCATTCTTCCAGTTCGTACAGCTTCGCGATGCAGCCCAGGAGGGCGCCCTGTACGGCTCGATGAATCCTACGGACGGAACAAACGGGGCGGCTATAGAAGCGCGGGTACGCGGCTCCTCCTCCTCCCCTGTCAATCTTCCGGATCCGACTATAGTGAGTGTTTCGATACTCGTAGATAATGTGCTGGTCTGGCGGGACGGCGCATCACAGGGTACGACCAGCTCCGGTTGTGAAGGGCATGCCATTACCGTGGAAGCCTCGTTCGAGCACGATATCTTCATGCCATTCATCCCTCAATTGATCGGCAGGAGTACCCTTCCTCTGAACGCAACAGTGACAGATACCATCCTTACACCGGTCTGCCCGTAGCTTTATTTATTGGAGCAAGCCGAAAAAAACCAGTTCTCAGCAGGTTCATCAGGCAGGGACACAGCTATACGAAAGTCTGTGTCCCTTTTTTGGAAGTGCTGTCCACCTCGTCACAGCCAATCTACTACCTTTGGGTATAACCACATCAGGCTGGATGATGTAAAATGACTCATGGTTCGTTTGTATAAAGGTACCTATGAATAAGTATTCCAGAGAACGCGGCCAGGCGCTCATTGTCGTTGCGCTTGCAATCGTGGGGATTGCAGGCATAGTCGGCCTGGTGGTGGACGGAGGCAATGCATTCCTCGACCGACGCAATGCCCAGAATGCTGCCGACTCAGCAGCACTGGCTGCCGCTCTGACCCGCATCCGCGGACGGCAGAATTTGTCCGAAGCTGCGCTTACAAACGCAGCGCAGAATGGCTACGATAATAACGGGACGTCAAATACCGTCGAAGTCCACAACCCGCCCATAGACGGTCCGAACAAAGGGGATTCAGAATACGTCCAGGTCGTGATCGTTTCACATGTCAAAACATACATTGCCGGCATCCTGGGTTGGGACCAGTTAACCAACAAAGTGGAAGCCGTTGCACGCACGAAGGCGCCGGAAGTCAGGCAGATCTTAAATGGGCAGGCTGTGATCAGCCTTGCGCCAACCAGTGACTGTGACAAGCATAAATCCTTCTGGCTGCATGGTGAGGCCACCCTGGATATTACAGGCGGCGGGGTTTTCGTGAATTCCAATAACAACCAATGTGCGTTTGTACAGCAGGGCAGCGGCAGTATACGCATCAGAGATAACCACTTCATCAATGTGGTGGGCGCTGCGATGATCCAAAAGCCGCAGCTGCTTACGCCCGGCGTTTCAGTGGGAGCAGTTCCGATCAGCTATCCGCCGCCATTCTTTATGCCCAAAGTGGGCTGCGGCGGAGAAGCTGTGGTGAGCGAAGATGGCACCAGCATGACCGCAGGCTCATGGGACGAGGCATTCCCGCCTGAAGGCGTCACCCACCTGGATGGCGGCGTGTATTGTCTCAGCGAAGGTATGGACATCACCGCGGATCTTGAAGGTAGTAACGTCGTTTTCAAGATCGAGGAGGGTGATGTTCACTGGAGCAGCGGCGCCAACATCGTCCTGGATGCTCCCAATAATGGTGACCTGGCGGGCCTGCTATTGTATGTCCCGATGGACAATCGCAACAAGATCGTGCTCAATGGCGGGTCAGAGTCCAATATCCGCGGAACGATCCTGGCGCCTGCCTCTGAAGTACACATCAATGGAAATGATTCGAAGGCCGGTTTCAAAAGTCAGATCATCGGGTATACCATTGACGTGAATGGCATTAGCAACGTCATCATCAATTACAAGGATGAGCTGAATTACAACACGCTGTCCATGCCCGAAGTACAGCTGTCTGAATAAGGGACAGATTGATAATGGTTCAGGCTGAACCGTCGGCCGGGTGCCGTTTCTCAGGTATAATCCCGCCCAAAGATTTTCCGTCAAGGAGGTGAACCGACACATTTCCGGGAAAGAAAGCGCATGGCCCCGCGTTTCGCGGGGTGACGAGGAAAAGGGTTCTCCATCGCGCAGATGGAGCTAACTGCTTTGCCCCCTCTCCTTATAGGAGAGGGCTGGGGTGAGGTAGGAAAATCGACAGATCAGCGGAAGCCCTTCGGGTGCGCCATCACCCGTTTTATCTTTCCCTCCGAAAATTTAACCCTGCAACAAAGCCGCGCCAGCAATTGCGCGGACAAAGAAACAGGGAGTGGCAATTTATGTCATTGCGTGGCAATCTTCAAATCGGATGAGAGTGCTTCGTCGCAACCCCGTAAAAGCATCGGGGCAGGCGAGCGCTCCTCGCAGCGACAAATCAAATTTCGGAGGAATCTCCTATGTGTGGAATCGTCGGATATATCGGGCCGCGTGACGCGACACCGATTATTCTCAATGGCTTGAAGAGGCTTGAATATCGCGGCTACGACTCGGCTGGACTGGCTGTCGTAAACGGCGGCCAGCTTGAGGTCCGCAAGGATGCGGGCAAGTTATCCCAA
>DATFET010000325.1:0-6881 GCA_035250835.1 Anaerolineales bacterium | reverse complement strand
AAACGCTCGCCAAAAAAGGCATGCGAGTCCTGGGGGTTGCATTCCGCCTCATCAACCAGATTCCTGAAGTCATCCAAACTGATCTTGAGCAGAACCTTACTTTTATTGGTCTGTTTGGGATGATCGACCCGCCGCGCAATGAAGTGCGTGAGGCCGTGGCACAGACCAAGACCGCCGGCATTCGTACGGTCATGATCACCGGGGATCATCCGCTCACTGCAACTGAGATCGCTCGACAGCTGGGCATCGTGGATGGGAAGCAGGCTGCAAATAGTAAAGTCCTGACCGGCTTGGAGCTCGAAAATCTGTCCTTCGATGAACTGAAGAACGAGGTCGGCGATGTGCAGGTATTCGCGCGCGTTTCGCCGGAGCACAAGCTGAAGATCGTGCAGGCGCTTCAGGAACTGGGACAGATCGTCTCGATGACCGGGGATGGCGTCAACGATGCACCGGCTTTGCGCCGCGCCGATATCGGTGTGGCGATGGGCATTACCGGCACAGACGTGTCGAAGGAAGCCGCCGACATGGTCCTGCTCGACGATAACTTCGCCACGATCGTTGCCGCAGTCAAGGAAGGCCGTACGATCTATGACAACATCCGCAAGTTCGTGCGCTTCAGTGTTGCGGGCAATCTGGGCAAAGTGCTGGTGATGCTGCTGGCTCCATTCCTGGGCAAGCCGATCCCGCTATTGCCATTGCAGCTGCTCTGGCTCAACCTGCTGACGGATGGCTTGCTGGGGCTTGGTATTGGCGTGGAAAAGGCGGAAAGCGACACCATGAAGCGCGCTCCCTATTCCCCGGATGAAAGCATTTTTTCGCGCGGCGCTGGCGCGCAGGTGGTCTGGGTGGGAGTGTTGATCGGTGGACTGGCCCTGACGCTGGGCTCAGGGTATTACTTCTCAGGCCGCCAGGAATGGCAGACGATGATCTTCTCGTTCCTTGCCTTTGCCCAAATATTTCAGGCGCTGGCGTCGCGCTCGAACCGCGATTCGTTCTTCAGAATGGGACTGCGCGGCAACCCGGCGCTGGCAGGGATGGCACTGCTGGTCTTCGGACTGCAGCTTTTGGTTATATATGTCCCCTCATTGAGTACATTCTTCAGCGTGACCCCATTGAGTGGAGCTGACCTGCTCATCGCCATCGGGACAGGCTCTATTGTGTTATTCGCGATCGAGCTGGAAAAGGTGATCAAGAAAAGGTTCGAGAGAAACAATTGATCGGTCATGGATTGGGGAGATTTTCAAGGAATGCTATCACAACCTCCGCCGAGTTGTCGGCAGCCAGCTGAAAAAAGGTGGAAATCTCATTCTCGCCTGGTCCCCCGCCCGCCAGGTCGGAAAGTGACCGAAAGGCAATAAAAGGGACCGAGTTGGCGTAGGCCACATGGGCGACCGCCGCGCTTTCCATATCGAGCGCATCCGCCTGGAAGGTCTGCCAGACCCATTCACGATAGGAGGCGTTGTCCACGAACGTGGGTCCGCTGACGCCGTTGCCTCCCACAATGACACTCGGCTGATGCTCCAGGCATTGATCTCCGGATGTGCAATCGTTCAGCTGGACCTGAGCTGATGTTTTCTTTGCAGCCTCCAGAATGTCGGAAGAGACCGGGAACCAGAAACGCTGCTCCTCATGGTCTGGGGTGTTATTGTTCGTCGTGCTCACGTATTGCGGGAACATCATGCCGTAATTTCCAAATTCGCTTGGCGATTGGCCAACGTCCCATCCATTTTCGGTTTTACGAGCGAAGAGTTGTTCCTGGTATTGTCCCCACTGCGCCGGCACGACGACGTCACCGATATTCAGCTCCGGGTTTACCCCGCCCGCAATACCGGAAAAAATGATAGCAGTCACGTCAAAATGGTCCAGGGCAGACTGCACTGTCATAGCGGCGTTCACCATGCTCGCACCGCTGAGAACAAGAATTACTTTCCTTCCTGACAATTCCCCAAGATGATATGTGCGCCCATTCACGACAACGGAGTCCGTGATGCGCGTCTGTGAGCGGAGGGCGGTCATCTCCGCATCGAAAGCTGACATGATCAGATAGCGTGGTGATTCGTCTGAGGGTGAAATAATCAAGTCCCCCCTGGTCGAACAGGCTCCGAGGAGGAGGCCGAATACGACCACAAAATGAATAAGCCGTATGACCGCTTTGTTCATTTGATCCTCCTGCTGTCCCAGAAGGTCTTCGGGATCTGTCGATTTTTCCTAATGAGTGGATTCCAAATACGTCAGCATGATGACACGCTTGCATGCCAGCATTTCGGCCATGCGACACTTTCACGCAAGCCGAACAAGCTGCGGCCTTGAATGGGGGACGCGCTTGATCACACCCCGCGCTTCAAGATCCAACTTGACGGTTGTGACATACCAGGTGACCGAGCCTTCGAAATTCCCATTGACTTCCTTTTCGACGGCGCGCGAAAGGTTCATGAATGAAATTTCCTTCTTGGTGTGCAAAGCCGATAAAATGGCCTTGCGGATGATTTCATATTTTTCCCGGCTGATGTTGACCCCCTGTTTCTTCTCAGGATGCAGCGTGCGAATCGTATCCTTCATTGAAACCTCCTTGTGATTGGGAGGCTTATTTTACTCCCATCCACGCACTTCTGCAGGATTGATTCTGATCGCAATTGAATACTCCGTACCGAACCCTTCTGGAGTCATATCCAACGCGAGGATCCCACTTTTGTACTTTTCGAGATAGGAATGGACCTGGTGTGCAGGCGGGCAGTTTTCATCCAGATAGGCTTCGCCTGTCAGTACTATCACATGCCTATCACCGGTTTCATCGGTGTTGAAATGCATTGATACGTTTGGATGTTGGCGGATATGCTTAACCTTATGTGCATCCGGTTTGCTGAAAAACAGGATCGAATCATTTTCCCAGAGAAACCATACCGGTCGCGGCTGAGGAATAAGATGTGAGTCGACAGTTGTGAGCCAGATAACATATTCATCCTTTAGATGCCGCTCTACAGCGCGTCCAAATTCACTTGTCAGGTCGATCATATTGATTCCTATTCCTTCAACCGTTCCGCCACCAATTCTGCCACATCTTTGACCTGGAGCGCGCCGCCGTCTGCTTTGGAGGCGTCGTTCAACATCGCCATGCAGAAGGGGCATCCCACCGCCAGCGTGCCGGCGCCGGTCGTTTTGGCTTCCCTGTAACGCGCTTCACTGACACGCAGGTCGCCCGCTTCCTCCTCTTTCCACATCTGTGCGCCGCCCGCCCCGCAGCAGAAAGACTTGGCTGAATTGCGCGGCATTTCGATCGTCAGCGCCCCGGCGGATTTCAACGCATCACGCGGTGGTTCGAAAATCTTATTGTGTCTTCCCAGATAACAGGGATCATGGAACGTCACCTTCAAATCGTCACTCGTCACTTCCAACTGAATCTTCCCCGCTCCCACCAGCTCATTGATGAACTGCGTGTGATGCAGGACTCGATAGTTCCCGCCGAAGGCCGGATATTCATTCTTGATCGTATGCAGGCAATGCGGACAGGTGGTTACGATCCTCTTTGGGTTGACTTCATTTAGGATTTCAACATTTGCGGAAGCCAGCCCAAAGAAGATATCTTCACGCCCGGCCCGGCGGGCAGAGTCGCCGGTGCACTGCTCATTCTGTCCGAGCACAGCAAAGTTGACCCCGGCCGCGTTCAGGATCTTTGCAAAGGCCTGGGCGGTCTTCTGGGCGCGTGAGTCGGTCGCAGGCGCGCAGCCCACCCACCACAAAAGTTCAGGCTCAGGATTCTGTTCGAGGGTCGGGACGTTCAATCCCTGCGCCCATTTCATGCGGTCTGCCTGTGAGATATTCCACGGGTTGGCATTGCGCTCCATCCCTTTGAAGGCATTCTCCAACTGGCGCGGGAAAGTGTTTTCCATCAGCGTCAGGTTGCGGCGGACTTCCAGGATGTCGCGCATCGGCTCATTGCCCACCGGGCAGATGTCCACGCAGGCGCCGCAGGCGGTGCAAGCCCAGACCGCCTGCGCGGGAATCAGCTCCAGCATCGGCACATCCATCGATCCGCCCGAGTTTAGGTGATAGCGCTTGTTGATCTCCAGCGCGGCAGGCGAGAGCACCTTCCCCGTGTTATATGCTGGGCAGACTTCCTGGCAGCGGAAGCACATGACGCAGGCGTAGGCATCCATGATCTGTTCCCAAGGCAGGTCCTTCATGGTCGCCGCGCCGAACTGTTCGATGGATTGGTCGTCGAGATTGACGTAGTTCAACTGCCCAATCGACTTCCGCTCTGGTTTCAGTGCAAAATTGATCGGAGCAAAAAATAAATGGATGTGTTTGGAGATGGGAAAGTAAGGCAGGAAGGCGACCACCGCACCAATGGACACCCAGAACATCAGCCGCTCGCCGATCAACAGACTGCCCGCCTCCAGGCCGGACCATACACCGGCTGCCGTTGAAATGAACGGCTGCCAAATAT
This sequence comes from Anaerolineales bacterium, assembly GCA_035250835.1. Lineage (GTDB taxonomy): Bacteria > Chloroflexota > Anaerolineae > Anaerolineales > Villigracilaceae > Defluviilinea. The sequence continues at coordinate 2,437 of DATFET010000325.1, read as the reverse complement.
CGGCGACTCCCGCCTCCGCCACGTAAAAGGATTCTCCCACTAGGCGCCCCAGGTTGTGGATGAAGATAAAGGACGCTACAATCGCCGAGTCGCGGCGGATGCCGGCACGCGCTTTTGGGTGCAGCAGGGTCGATTCGCGCGTGGACAGAGTCGCAGGTCGGATGATGAAGCGGCGGATCGCCATGCCGACGATCCCCAAAAGGATCGCAACGCCTGCTACGTCCGCGATCAGGCGATACGTGTCCCCAAACCAGCCCAGGTTTTCGAGAAGTTTGAAGCCGGTGAACGCGTAGATCAGATCAGCCAGGTTGATCAACAGAAATGTGAGGAATCCCCAGCCGATCAAGCCGTGCAAAATGCTCGGTCCGATGCGGAAGCGGAACACCGGCTGGAACAGGCCGATCTTCACGATGAGATCGCCGAGACGCTTCCAGATCAGGCTCCAGTCCGGTTTGCCCTGTCCGCTCGAGATGTGGGCGACGATCCGCTTTACACCGCGATAGGTAAAATAGAGTGATACCGCAACAGCCAGCACAAAGAGAACTTTCTCAATGGGACTCAGCATGAGGTCTCTCCTGGAATCGATACGTCATTGCAGGCTTAGAAAAGAGTTCTCCTCACCAGGAAGAGATTGCTTCGCTTTGCTCGCAACGACATCATATCGATAGTTTAGCACAGAAAAGAAAAGCGGAGGATATGCCTCCGCCGGTTCGCGAATTTATATTCCCCTCACTGTGCACTGCTGATTTCGTTCACATAATTGACCGCGCCCTGGCAGGCCGGTGCGAGACGCGCTGCCAGATTTTCCCAGGTCAGCGCGAGCTCTTCTCCGTCCGTAACAACCAGGCCATCGCCCAGGCAGCCCGGCCCGGCATTGTAATTGACCAGGGTAAACTTCCATAGATCCTCATACGTTGCGGCGTCGCCCGGGTTCCCACCAGTGACATTTTCCACGAGCTGGCCGGCCTGTTCACAGTTCGCCAGCAGGGTATGTGCAAAAACACCGATGCTAAAGTTAGCGCGCTCGAGATCAATCCCCAGCGGGCATTCCTCACAGGTCGCATTGACGGCATCGACCAGCGCCAGCCGCAGGTACTTTTGCTGTTCATCGCTCAGATGCAGATAGCCTTCACTGCATTCGGATGAGTCCATCACCAGCGGACAGAACTGGTAAAAGAACGGGGGGTTCCACATCAACGTCGTATCGGCGCCATCCGGGGTGAGCTGTCCCAGGCCGATATCGGTTTTGAGTGTGGCGCCCGGCCAGAACTGGCTTTCGATCGCAAACAGGTTTTTCAACAGGTTGGCAGGCACGCCCGTATCCTTGGCGACGTTCAGGATGATCTCGTCGAACTGGTTCTGCCATTGCCTCACAGCCTCGCGCGCAGCCTCCATCCCGCAGACCGATGCGCTGTTGTCCGGCATCAGGCCTCCATCCGGGCAGGCGCTCACGTCCACAGCCTGCTGCTGGATTAACTGGGAAGCCAGGTAATTATAGGGAATATCTGTGCCGAGCATTTCACTTTCAGTGGGTGTGCTCAGCCACTCCGGTGGACCTCCGATGGGGGGCAGAGCTCCCCATGCCCTGACACAGCTTGCAACAGGCACCCCTGCCCATTGACTGCTCAACACGTCCACATACCAGAAGGAACGGTCCGGGTCGCCGGCACTGGTGATGGCCACGCGGATCTGCGCATCGAAGATTTCACTGCTGTCCCCATAACTCGAGTATGCCCAGAACTGAAGGGTAAAGATATTCTCGCCGGTCACTGGCAGGACCAGGCGGCAGACCGGGTCACACGCAAAGGGCTGTCCCTCATACAGACCTTCGATGCCGATGATCTGATAGTCAGGCAGAGGCTCGATGCCGGTTAAAACCAAAATAGGCTCAAATTCGCAAATGCTCGTGGACGAGGTGTAAACAGGACTGCAATTTTCCAGCGTCACCTGGACGGTGGGGGGAGGCAGTTTTGTGGAAATCTGTTTTTGGGCGGGCTTGCTATCCACCAATACAACATAGAACCCTTTGCACTGGGTGACGTCGATTTCCAGGCATGGCCCTTGATCTACCCATTTTTCGTAGATTTCCTCCCCGCAATCGACGTAAACATCCCCGGGGGTTGGCATGCCTTCATGGTCGATCTTGATTACGCACTCGACCTCTGTTTCATTCCAGTAACGCATCCACCAGGTGTATGTGGTGTAATCCACGATGGTGACCGAGAACCGGTCGGGACCGGGCGGCTGGTAGGCAGGCGCGGCAGCCCCTCGTATGGAGGGGACGAATCCACCTCCTGCACACAAGAAAAACAGGCTCAGCGCAATGAGCCATTTCCACCACTGGAACTGGAACCTGTAAAATCTGTGCATTAAAAAAAAGAGTCCGCTATTCCATTATAGCGGACTCTCTCTCTTTTAGCTTAGCTCTTTGTACTCT
>DATFET010000313.1:0-7160 GCA_035250835.1 Anaerolineales bacterium | reverse complement strand
CCTGCAGCACTTCCTTTTGATAGTAGGTTGGGTAGGTTTCATGTCCCGGGCGGAAGTAAAAGATCTTTCCCAACCCGCGTTGATAGCAGCAGCCGCTCCGAAACACTTCCCCGCCCTGGAACCAACTGACGAAGACCAATGTGTCGGGCGCAGGGATATCGAACCGTTCGCCATACATTTCTTCATGCGGGATTTCGAAATAAGGTCCCAGCCCGGCGGCGATCGGATGACTCGGCTCAAGCACCCAGATGCGCTCGCGCTCGTTAGCCTCACGCCAGATCAGGTTGCAGGTGGTGCCCATCAGGCGCTGAAAGATCTTCGAGAAATGAGCGGAGTGCAGAACGATCAGCCCCATGCCGTCCAGCACCCGTCTCTGGAGGCGCGTGACGATCTCATCGCTCACTTCACCATGCGCCATGTGTCCCCACCAGGTCAGCACGTCCGTATCCGCCAGGACGGCGTCGGTGAGGCCGTGCTCAGACTCATCCAGCGTTGCTACGCGTACCGTCATCCCTTCCGAGCGCAAATGCTCGGCGATCGGTGCATGCAGGCCGTCCGGGTAGACCTTGCGGACTTCTTCATGCGATTTTTCGTGTCGGTATTCGTTCCAGATCGTAACTTTGAGGCTCATATCTTTACTCACATTTCACGGGTATTCCGTTGTTTGCTGCGCTCGTCCGAATTGCATCCCACAGTTTTGCCATGCGCAGTCCCACTTCGGGCGGCGAGGGGTTGGGGATGCGGCCGCTGCGCACCTCCAGAAACTGCTCCCATACGCCCCGCGAGGGCAGCACAGGGATGGGAGCCGGCGGCAGGTCGCTCATATACTGAACCGCCAGGGTCTCGCCCCAGATCCCGGTATGCAGGATCGCCTTTTCGCAGAACACGCGGATCTCAGAAGCGCAGGAGGGGATCGCTTCGCCGCAGGCATGGAACGTGACCAGTCCGCCGGAAGCCAGACGTCCGATGGCGACCGCCAGCGTTTCGACCGGGCGGCCGTTGTGGACGAACCAGGCGGCGACTTCGCTAAAGTCTTCGCCCGCCAGGTCGGCAACGGTGTTGAGCAGGTGTGCGCCCGTGTCGAACAGAAAGCCGCCGCCCGAGAGGGCTGGCTGCTGCCGCCAGGTGTTAGCCGTTTGAGGTCCCCAGTCCTGCCAGACGAGCCCGCTGATCGTGAGGATGCGGCCAAATTCGTTCGCCCGTAACAATCGGGAGGCCAGCCTCACCTGCGGTGACAGGCTCCCCTGGAACGCCACAACCAGCAGGCGTCCCGTGCGGTCACGCGTTTCGATCAGGCTGCGCGCTTCGGCCGCCGTCAGCACCATGGGCTTTTCGAGCAGAACGTCGATGCCGGCTTCCAGGCAGGCCCGGGTTTGATCGTGATGGAGAGCATGCGGCGTGATGATGAATGCCGCGTCCAGCTCAGTGCCGCATTCAGCGATCAACCGCTCCCAGTCTGGGTAATTGGGCGGAGGCGGCAGATCGGCGTCAACGAATACCTGGGCAGCCTGCCGCGCCATCGCCTCGGACGGTTCGCACAGAGCCACGATGCGGGTCGTGGACTGCATCTTCCTGGCACCGCCCGCCAGGGCAGGTGTGAGCATCTGGCGGATGTGATGGCGTGCCATGCCCCCTGTTCCTATGAGGGCTACACGGAGTGGTGAAGTCATAACGTCTCCATTAACATAGTCCTGCCGGGTGTGAGAAACCCGACAGGCTGAAATATACCAGGCGCTTGAAAGTCAACTCGCTGGCACATCGAGTATAGCATTCTTTGAGGGAAGGGAGTGATCGTCATGTGTGTTTTCCGTTGTATGATTAGAGAGATTCGGCGATATGTGATGTAGCCGAAGCATTGCAAGGTTTGAGATCATAGATTCAAGACGGAGATGCTCACATGAAATGGTTTTCAATTCTCACCCTGGTACTCCTGAGTACGCTGATCATCAGTGCGTGTGGCGGAAATCCTGCAGAAGCCACACCCACAATCAGCGCAGCTGACTTTCAAAGCACGATCGCCGCGGGAGCCATCACCGTGATCGCAGAGACCCAGGCTGCCATCCCGGCCGCCACGCAGCCTCCGCCAACAGCAACCGTTACGAATACACCTTCACCCACGGTTACTCTAGCTGCACTGCCATCCTCAGCCGTGACCAGCACTGCGGCTGCCAGTGGCAACTCTGGTGGAGATCCGTGTATATATACAGTCCTGCCCGCAACGCTGCAGGGTGAGCCTATCAGAATGCGCATCGACAATTCAACCCGGGCGGAAGTTTCGGTCTCTGTGAATCTACAGCAAAGCGGGCCGCAAAGTGTATGCGGCTATCGCAGCTACACTCTTGCCCCCGGGGAATATATTGTGATCAATGACCTGGTGGAAGGCTGTTATACCCTCTGGGCGTGGGATCCTAATCCGGACACCTATTTCATCGTGACGAACGGGACCAGCTGCATTGACAGTTCAGATAATGCGGTATTTGATATTTCCACCAGCAGCATCAGACTTGGTCAATAAGCGTGTGACTGTCACTTGTAAAATTTTTGGTCTACTGCTCCACGATAGACCTGGTCATATGCCCTGGCAGGTCCCAGGCTTCGGCGATGATCGTTTTGCCCTCTGACTGGGAAGCAAAATCCCATCAATCCCCGTCCGACTTTGTCCCCTCGCCAGCTTCCAGGATCTGTCCGTCTTCATCGAGCACGGTCACTCGCACGCGGGTCACCATGACATTATCGCTCGCCTGCACTCGGATGCACCCGTCTTGCTTCACGATGCTATGGTTCTCGGGAGTATGCCACCAGTCGGACACGGCAAAATTGTAGGCGGTCTTCATCGGCGCAGGGTACGTATAAGGTCCCTATATCCTGCCTGTATCCTCGCTATATGCTATTTTTTGTGTTTTCAAGTGTGGTTTCCTGTCTGCTGTGATGTTCCCCGGACAGGATGTTCTTTGCCGACCCCGCGGGTTCGAGGGATACTATACCTCGAAAAATATCCGCAGAACTTTACAGCCTGCTTTCGGTTGCTGTCGAGTTCCAACTGCTTTCCTGATTTCGGGTATCCTTGCTAAAATCCTCGGATTTGAAAATTGAAAGTAGATATGATCAGTTCATCCCTTCAGGTAATAAGTCTACCCCTTCTCCCTAATAGGGAGCACCTCAAGGCGTGCTTCGCGAAAGGACGGGATGAGGGTCGAATGGCAAGGAACGGGATCGCCCCTCACCCTAACCCTCTCCCCAGGGGAGAGGGAATTTGTGAGCCCTTATGGAATCTCGTCATCGTATCTATCCTCCCCTCTTGAAGAGGGCGCGTGAACTCCGCAAACCGCAGACGCCTGCTGAGACTACGCTTTGGCGTGCTTTGCGGAACCGCAATTTGGAATACAAGTTTCGCAGGCAGCACACCATCGACAACTTCATTATCGACTTTTATTACGCACAGGCAAAACTGTGTATCGAGATTGATGGCGGTTCTCATCTGGTAGCGTCACAGATGGAATATGATGAGGCTCGCACCGCTTATTTGGAAGAATGCGGCTATAGATTGATTCGCTTTACAAATGATGAAGTGCGTTATAACCTCGATGCGGTCGTGGAGGAGATTATTAGGAAGATTGAGGGTATTTTGAATTCGCCCTCACCCCAAGCCTCTCCCTAGGGGAGAGGGGACTTGTAGAGTTCGGCTATTGATTTATGAAGGTCGGGCGTTTATACTCATTTTCGTATCAAGACCTATCTCAAAGACGGGAGCAGCATATGGAACTTAGTATTTGTTCGTACAGTTTCCACCGTTTGTTAGAAGCAGGCCAACAGGATGTCTTCAAGTACATCAGCGACTGCCGTGACTTAGGGTGTACACAGCTTGACCTGTGGAACGGCCATTTGCCTTCATTGCTGGACGATAAGGCACGCCCGCCTGCCAGCATCACGCCGGAATATGCAGAACTGTCGGTTGATGAGCTGGACTATCTCGCCCGAATCAAAGCCGCTGCCGACAACGTTGGTCTGCCGTTCGGCTGCCTGGCGGTGGATGGGGCGCATATCTACGAGTCCGGCCCGGAGGCGCAGCAAGCTAACCGCATCAAAGCCTATCGCTGGCTGAATGTTGCCGAGGCATTCGGCGCCCAGCAAATTCGGATCGACTCGGGAGGCCCACCTGAGCTGTCCGAGGAGGTGCTGGAGATCATCGTCAGGGGCTACAAGGACTTGATCCAACGAGCCGGCGAAAAAGGGATCGAGGTCATCATCGAGAATCATTGGGGCGCGTCGCGTCTTCCGCAGAACGTCGCCAGGATCCTGGACGCCGTGCCGGGACTCGGGCTGCTCTTTGACACCGCGAATTGGCCCGAAGACCAGCGTGAGGCGGGTTGGGCATTAGGCGTCCGCCACGCGCGTGCTACGCACTTCAAGACCTTCGCCTTCGATGACGAGGGCAATGAGACTACGGTGGATATCCCGCGGGCGATCCATATGTTACAGGAGGCAGGCTACCAGGGCTCCTGGGGCATTGAGAGTGTTCCGCGCGAAGGGGATGAATATAAGGCGGCAGAAAAGAGCATTGCCCTTATCCGCCGCGTGCTGGGCGCGAGTGAAAATTAACAGGAGTGGAGGAGACACGATGGAGCCATCAGAATACCGACCCATCCGTATGGGGTTGATTGGCACGGGGCAGCGCGGCCAGCAGCATCTCGAAAGCTATGAGCAGGTGCCCGGAGCTGAGATCGTAGCGATCGCGGATATTAACGAAGCCCTGGCTCGGCATGTTGCTGACAGGTTCAACATCCCCAACGTGTACACCGATTATCAGGACCTGCTGCAGCGCGACGACCTCGAAGCAGTGGACATCTGCCTGCACAATAATCTCCACCGACCTGTGACCGTGGCGGCGATGCAAGCTGGCAAGCACGTGTACTGCGAAAAACCCATGGCCGGTTCGTACGCCGACGCCAAAATCATGTACGATTCCGCACAGACGCTGGGACGCAAACTCTATATCCAGCTCTTTACGCTGTTCAAGCCTGAGACGCGCGCAGCCAAACTGCTCATCGACGATGGCTGCCTGGGCGAACTCTATCATGCCCGCTCGACCGGGTTCCGGCGGCGCGGACGGCCCTATGTGGATGGCTATGGCACGCCCACCTTTGTGCAAAAGCGCCACGCGGCGGGCGGCGCCCTCTACGACATGGGCGTCTACCACATCGCCGGGCTGCTGTATTTGCTCGGCAATCCCGATGTAGCACGCATCACAGGCAAGACGTATCAGAAGACCCCCATGGACCCGGCCCGTGAAAAGGACAGCGGCTATGATGTCGAAGAATTGGGACTGGGCTTCGTCCACTTCACGAACAACATCACGCTGGACATCATCGAATCCTGGGCAGCCCACCTAGACGGCTTCGAGGGATCGAGCATTCTCGGATCTCTCGGCGGCGTCCGTCTCGAGCCATTCGGTTACTTTCACAACATCGGAGATCTGGCAGTCAATAGTACGCTGGACCTGGAGCAGATCGCCTACCGCTGGAAGAACGTGCACCAGGGCGGCGATGTCTACGACAGTGCCGGGCACCATTGGGTCGCCGCCTTACAGGGGCGGGTGGACCTCCTGCCCAGCGCCGAGCTGGCCCTCAATACCATGCTCATCTCAGAAGGCATCTATCTCTCGGAGCAGCTGGGCCGTGAAGTGACCGCCGATGAAGTGCGCGAGAGATCTCATACCCCGTCGTAGATCACTCGCCAGCGGCGGCAGGTGGGTTGCCTACTGGGCGCGCACGCTTACCAACCAGTGCGTTCCAAACTTATCAGTCAGCATGCCCAACTCCTGACCCCATACCTGTTTCTCAAATGGCATCATCACGGCACCGCCCTGGCTCAACGCTTCAAAGAAAGCGGCAAGCCTCGTGGTATCTGTGCCAGTGACTGTGATGCGAACATTGTCGCCAAAGGTCGTCTCGCTGCCGGGAACGGTATCGCTTGCCATAAGCGATAGTGCGTCGTTCCTGAGTTCGGCATGCATAACTTTTTCTTTATCGGCTTCTGGCATCTCGCCGTAAATTTCATTGAAGTATCTGACTTCCAGTTCTCCGCCAAATACCTGCTTGTAAAACTCCATTGCTTCACGGCAGGTGCCGTCGAACGTCAGGTATGGTAATAGCTGCACGTCTTTCATGATTTTCCTTTCGTTAAATGATTCACGGTTCTACATTGTCACTCAAGTCTTTACGCAATCACAGTAAACTTCCAAATTATAACATTCGCAACCTATGACCAAAATGGAAGTGCCTAACATCAGAAACATCATGTCACCCTCCCGAAGCGGTGTTCCTTCGGGAGGGTGACATGCCAAAGCATGTCCTCGAACTCAGGTACTTCCACCAAAGTAAGGAGAAACCACTAGAAGATGGCAGGCAATCCACCCGAACTGCAAATCCCCAAGCCAGAGGAATCGGTCATACGGTGGCTGCTTGAGTCTGATCCTTCGATCCGCTGGCAGGTGATGAATGACCTGATCGGTGCGCCCGCGGACGAGGTCGCGGCTGAGCGCGCAAAAGTCGCCACCGAGGGCTGGGGCGCGCAACTGCTCGCCTTCCAGACACCTGACGGGATGTGGGGCGGCGCGGCGTGGAACCATGGCTGGGACTCTACCATGCACGTCCTGACGCTGCTGCGCGAGCTGGGGCTCGATCCTGTCAGCGACCAGGCGCGGCAGGCGGTGGGCCGGGTCCGTGACCATGTGCGCTGGCCAGGCTGGGACTGGGATGGCAACTGGCAGGGGATGGACTTTGTCGGCAATCCATTTTTTGCGGGCGAAGTTGAGCCGTGCATCAATGGGCAGGTGGCGGCGAGCGCTGCCTACTTCCGCCAGGAGACGCAGAGTGCGCGGATTTTCGACCGCTTGCTCGCTGAGCAGCTACCCGACGGCGGCTGGAACTGCGAGGCGCCGAATCACTCGACGCGCTCGTCGTTCAACACGACGATCTGTGTGCTGGAAGCCCTGCTCGAAGTGGAACTGGCCGGCGAACGCAGCGCCGCGTTGACGGCAGCCCGCCTGCGCGGGCAGGAGTACCTGCTCGAGCGCCGCCTCTTCCACCGTCGGTCGACCGGCGAGGTGATCGAGCGTGACCGCGCCGGCGAGAGCGAGTGGACGCGCTTCACCTTCCCAA
>DATFET010000301.1:0-11691 GCA_035250835.1 Anaerolineales bacterium | reverse complement strand
AAAAGTTTGAGGGAGTGAATCGGACAGGACCAGGTTAGCCCAGGTCAGCCCGCGCAGGGAGTTGGGGAATGGCTCGAGAGACTGCAGTGGGTTTCCGTCAGCGGAATAGATGGCGAGATAGGTTTCGTTCGGCGCGGCCAGCGTTGTCAGGATCTGGTCCCCTGAGTTGTTCCAGGTGGGATAATCCCCATCGCCCAGCCAGGCAGCAGGCTCGTCCTGCGCCGAGTCCCAAACGTAGATGCCGCTGCGCCCAAGCGATGTTGCGGAGGAGGCCCAGGCCAGTTTTTGTCCGTCTGGGGACCAGGCCGGGTGTGATTCAGCCGCGAGCTCGGTGTTGCTCAGGTTTTGGAAGCGGCTGCCATCGGTCTGATCCAGGTTTGCCAGGATGATCTCACCATCCGAAACGAACGCAATGTGACGTCCATCCGGCGCCCAGGCGGGCGAATGATCGGAGGCAGGAGAATTTGTCAGACGCACCGCATCATCAAGCGGATCGTCCGCCGGTCCTACAACGATCTCGAGGTTATCGTCCATGTAGGATTCATAGGCAATGAATGAGCCATCCGGCGACCAGGTCGGCGCGGTTTCATATTCAGGCGTGTCAGTCAGTTGGGTGGTCTCGCCCGTGGAAAGGTTCAGCAAATACAGATCCCAAACTCTGCTGCGGTTGGATGCAAATGCAACATTCTCACCATCTGGACTCGGCGAAGGAGTGACATCATCCCAGTCGCCGTAGGTGATGCGGGTCAGCGGCATTTGATTTGGAATGTAGGCGAAGAGATGGGCAAACCCATCTTCCTCGAACGAGAAGAGTACGATCTCCTGTGTGTTCTTCGCAACGGTGGGAATAACGACTTCGGTCTCTGTAGGTTCAGGTGTGAAGCTGGTTTCGGGAGTCGCTGTCCCTGCTTGTGGGGCACATGCCAGGAGTGCGGGAAGGATGATGCACAGGATCGCTGTCAGCGCGAGGAAACGAGATAATGTTTTCGGCATGGAGATGCTGTTAATGGGCATCCGGCTCAGGCCTGGCATGAGGCGGTAATACGTCAAATGTAAAAGCCCGCGGCTCGGCCTGCGGACCCTGCGGATAAAAAAGTTTTGCTTCCACTGTGTACGGATTGTTGAGCTCGCCACGGATATGCATGGTGAACTCCAGCTTCCAGCTCAGCGGCTCGACAATGCTTGTCGACGCGACTTCTTCGCCGTCGGCGTCGCTGAGCACGACTTCGACATGAGGCCGCTTTTGAAAGGGAGTGATTTCGATGTTGACACGCAGGCGGTATCCATCGGGGTACGGTTCGGCTTTGAGACCCGTGATATGAGTCTCTTCGGGCGTCATTCGTTGTAGATGATCTTCGGGGAAAAAGAAATCCATCCGGTAATTATAACCAAAAGGAAAAAGCCCGCCTGCCTGGGGAAGCGGGCAATCGAATTACAAAAATGTTGCATTCTATCATTGCGAGCGAAGCGAAGCAATCTCCTCGCATTACCTAACACTTGTTTGGTGGTCCCATGAGATTGCTTCGTCAGGCTACGCCATCCTCGCAATGACATATGTCAGCCGTTCTTCTTCTGGAATTCCTTCATGAACTTGACCAGTTCCTCAGCGCCTTCCACGGTCATCGCGTTGTAGATGGATGCACGCATGCCGCCGACCGAGCGATGACCCTTGAGACCGATCAAGCCGCTGCTCTTGGCTTCCTTTGCAAAGGAATCTTCGAGCTCCTCGGATGGCAGGCGGAAGGGGATATTCATGACCGAGCGTGCTTCCGGGAGCGCGTGGCCGCGATAGAAGCCGCCGCTCTCATCGATCGCCGTGTAAATGGCATCCGCTTTTTTGCGGTTGATCTTTTGGATCTCTGACAGGCCGCCCAATTTCTTTGCCCACTGGAAGACCAGCCCGACCATGTAGATGGCGAAGGAGGGCGGAGTGTTGTGCAGCGATCCGCTGGCTGCCAGGGCTTTGTAATCGAGCATGACCGGCAGGTTCTCAGGCGTGCGCTCGAGCATGTCATCACGCGCGATGACAACGGTCACGCCTGAGGGACCGGCATTCTTCTGTGCGCCGGCGTAGATCAGGGCATACCTGGATATGTCAATGGGGCGGCTGATGAAGTCCGACGAGGTGTCACAGACCAGGGGAACGCCTGCGGGCGGGGTGGGTTCGTCGAAAAATTCCACGCCATGGATGGTCTCGTTGGAGGTGAAGTGCAAATATGCAGCGTTCGGGTCCAGGTCCAGGCTGGCGGGCAGGCACTTGAAGCCCTCCTGTTCGGTGCTGGCTGCGGCGCGGGCGGTGCCCAGTTTCTTGGCTTCTTTGATGGCGGTCTTGCTCCACGTGCCGGTGACGATGTAGTCCGCAGAGGCGCCGGGGGCGCGCAAATTCATCGGCAGCATCGCAAATTGCAGGGACGCGCCGCCTTGCAGGAACAGCACTTTGTAGTTGACAGGAATGACGAGCAGCTCGCGCAGGTCCGCTTCGGCGGTTTGGATCACAGCTTCGAATTCCTTCGAGCGATGGCTGATCTCCATCACAGACATGCCGGTGCCTTTGAAATCCAGCAGCTCAGACTGTGCCCTCTCGAGCACCTCGAGCGGCAGGACGCCAGGACCCGGGTTAAAGTTGAAGACGCGTTTGGTCATTGTAAATCTCCTATCTATGTTTTGTGGACGCGCAGAATTGCGTGGATTCACCCAATTCTGGACGATTATATCTGTTTGTCAGACAAATCTACAAGAACAATTGACACATTTCCTGCCTGATGTATGTCGTTGACAAAGGATTTCGCCAAATGTAAAATGATTTTGTGGTTAGGTTCACCGTTCAAACAGAGGCCAGCCGGTTCGCCGGGTAGGTCTCTGTTATTAATGATCATCGAAGCAAGGAGAAATATAAATGAAAATCCTGATTTGCGACAAGACCGAAGAGGAATACATCGAACAAATGCGCGCGGCAGGTCTGATCGTGGATGTGCGCGACGATATCACTGCCGAGGAGCTCCCCAGCATGCTCCCCGACTATGACGGCATGGTCGTTCGCTCGCGGACCAAGGTCCGCCAGCCGTTGATCGACGTTTGTCCTAACCTCAAGGTGATCGTGCGCGGCGGTGCGGGCCTGGATACGATCGACCACGAGTATGCCCGCTCCAAAGGGATCGTCGTCATGAATACCCCGCTTGCCAATTCCGCTTCGGTAGCGGAACTGGCCATCGGCTATATGTTCATGCTGGCGCGCTCCCTCTACAAGGCAACCGCCAGCATGAAAGAGGAAAAATGGGAGAAGAAGTCCTTTACGGGCGTGGAACTGGGCGGCAAGACGCTCGGCCTGATCGGCTATGGCAATATCGGTCATCAGACCGCAAAACTCGGCCTCGCCCTTGGCATGAAGGTCCTGGCCTACGATCCTTACGTGACCTCCCCGAACGGCGCCAGGCTGGTCAGCCTGGATGAATTGCTCGCCCAGTCCGACTATATCAGCCTGCACCTGCCCAAGACCAAAGAGTCCGCTAACATAATCGGCGCGGAACAATTTGCAAAGATGAAGGATGGCGTGCGCATCATCAATTGTGCGCGCGGCGGAATCATCAACGAAGACGCGCTGTATGACGCTTTGACCAGCGGCAAGGTCGCGGGCGCGGCGCTGGACGTCTTCGCCGAGGAACCTCCGACCAATTGGAAGCTGCTGAAGCTCGACAACGTGATCGGCTCACCGCATATTGGCGCAGGGACCCGGGAAGCCCAGGACCGCGTCGGCGCGGAGGTGGCTGCCAAGCTGATCGACCTCGCCCAGAACATGCAGCCAGTATAGTTTTGTCCGCACTGAACGAAGTGGGCGCAAGTTGCCCTGCGGAGCCGTAGGCGTAGACGAAGTGCATCGAGTCAACCAAAACTTGGTTGTGCCCGCGCTTCGTCTGCGTGCTTTCGCACTCCGCTCAGCGCGATGAATTATGATGAGGAGATGTCCATGAAAAATATCGGTGACCTCGGCATTCAGATTCCCCAGGTGTATCTTCCCAAACCCGGCACAGACCTGACCCAATGGGCGGTCATTGCCTGTGACCAGTTCACTTCTGAGCCTGAGTATTGGAAAGAAGTGGAAAAGATCGTTGGAGATGCGCCATCCACCTTGAACTTAACTTTCCCCGAGGTCTATCTCGAAAAAGCGGGCGGCGAGCAGCGCATTCAGACTATCCAGGACTCCATGCGCAAATATATGGATGACGGTATCCTCCAGCCACACGATGGACTGGTCTATGTGGAGCGGACGGTTGGCGGGAGGACGCGCAAAGGAATCGTCCTGTGCCTGGATCTCGAAGCCTACGATTACACTCGGGGCTCGTCCAGTTTGATCCGCGCCACCGAAGGGACGATCGTGGACCGCCTGCCGCCGCGTATCAAGATCCGTGAAGGCGCCACGCTCGAGCTGCCGCACATCCTTGTGCTGATCGACGATCCGCAGCGCACAGTCATCGAACCGTTGAGCGCGGCAAAATCTCGACTCGAAAAGTTATATGATTTTGAATTGATGCTTGAAAGTGGACATCTGGCGGGGTACGCAGTGGATCAGGAATTAGAGAACCAGGTTGTCGAGGCGCTGCGCGGACTTGCCAACCCCGAAACTTTTACAGAGAAGTATGGCCTCGACAAAGGGCAACCCGTCCTGCTCTTCGCCATGGGGGATGGCAACCATTCCCTCGCCACCGCTAAAGCGATCTGGGAAAAGATGAAACCCCAAGTCGGCATGGATCATCCCGCACGCTACGCGCTGGTCGAGATCGAAAATGTCCATGACGAAGGGCTTGAGTTCGAGCCCATTCATCGTGTTTTGTTTGGGTTGAAAAAAACTCTATTTGCCGAGCTTGAGAAAACGTTTGGTGCGAACTTCAGCTACAAATCAGTATCGAGCGCGCAGGAAATGGTCAAGGCGGTGGACTCGGCTGAGGGTGAGAATCAGGCTATCGGTCTGGTGGGAGGCGGAAGAGACTTTGGCGTGATCGAGATCGCCAACCCGTCATCCAATCTGCCGGTTGGCACTCTACAATCCTTCCTGGATGTCTTCCTCAAGGAGGGCGGAGCGGAAAAGATCGATTATGTTCACGGCCAGGATGTCACCGTGAAACTGGGGAGTCAGCCGAACAACGCCAGCTTTTATCTGCCTGGCATGAGCAAGTCCGATCTGTTCAAGACAGTCATTCTCGACGGCGCGCTGCCGCGCAAAACATTCTCGATGGGGGAGGCGCGTGAGAAACGCTTCTACATGGAAGCCAGAAAAATTTCGTAAAACGGTTTAACGTTGGAACGTTTGAGCATTCAAACGTTCCAACGCTTCTTCAAAATCGGCAGGGTGGGGTACAGAAAATTTCACTCTCTCATTTGTGGCTGGATGAATGAATGACAACGATTGGGCGTGCAGCATGGGATGCGCGATCCCATGGCTATCCTTTGCGCCATACAGGAAGTCTTCCACCAGCGGATGGCCCAACGCATAGGCATGGACACGGATCTGATGCGTCCTGCCCGTTGTGGGCTTCGCTTCGATCAAAGCCGACTCGGGATACCGTTTAAGGACCCGAAAGCGCGTCTCGGACGATTTGCCGTTTTTGTCGTCCACAATCGTGCGGTGCTTGTGTCCCACATTGGCGCGCAGCGGATGCCTCGCAACCTTCTCCTCCCATTTGGGATTTCCCTCGACAATCGCATGATATGTCTTCTGCGCTTCGTGGTTCTCGAACTGAATGTTCAACGTTCGATGAGTCTCTGCATCTCTGGCGAATACCATCACACCGCTCGTGATCTTATCCAGGCGATGGACAATGAATATTTTGCCGAACTGTTCTTCAAGCCTCTTGACCAGATATTCCGAATCCTTTTCCCAGCCGTCTGGCAGAACAGGCAGCCCGAACGGTTTGTCCACAACAATTAATCGATCGTCTTCGTAAATGATTTTCATACAATGATCTTAGCCGCCTGACAGTTTCGATTTTCAATCGAGTGTCGTTGGTCGAGTAGCGGCGCTTACGAACAGCGTCGCTACTCGACCAACGATGGATCTTGAGACAAAGTGTCAGATTGCAAGAAATGATCTTACTGCCAGAATTGCGTCTCCGCATTATAACCTTGCGAAGGTTTTAGGTTGTACGGTACAGGTCAGATGAAAATTACCTTCGCAAGGTTGTTTTACCCCTTGACTTTAACGTAACGTTAGGGTTTAACATGGCGTCTATGGACGAGAAATTGATCCCCTGTTTTTCCTGCGGCGGTCTGGTCCCGGAGATGCAGGGTCCAACCCATAAATATTTGCTCGCCTCGCCCGGGTGCTGGGCTTTATATGGCGAAATCCTTGCCAGGGATTACGGCGAGTATAACTATCCGCCGGTCCACCGCCTGGTTGTGGACGCCTACGCGGTGCAGCATCCGGGCAGGCCCATGCGGCAGGCGATCCAATCGGTGACGGTGCATCTGATCGGATTGTATTTGTCGCTTGAAAAAGGGATGGAGGCGAAGGATGTCACCCGCGCAATCGGCCGCGCCACGGAGTTCAGCGACGGATTTGTCTGGCTGGACCCGCCAAAATCCATGGGTCTTATCACAGTGGCGCAGGTGGCAAAAACAGCCTCGCTGGAAGAATATGATCGTTTGGCAAAGGATTGGGCAAGGTCTGCCTGGGAAGCATGGGCTCCCCACCATGCTCAAATACGAAAGTGGTCGCAGCTATGAATCGGTCCATGCTGACAGTAAAACAACTCTCGAAACTGGCAGGCGTCACGCCGCGCACCCTCCACCATTACGATGAGATCGGGCTTCTCAAGCCGTCCCGTGTGGGCAATAACGGCTATCGTTACTACGGAGAGGAGTCCCTGCTGCGGCTGCAGCAGATCCTGTTCTATCGTGAGCTGGACATTCCGCTCGAAGACATCAAAAAGATCATGGGACGCCGTGACTTCGATGTGCTGGGCGCGCTGCAAAGTCACAAGGATGCGCTCCGAAAGCAGGTGACGCGTTTGAACCGCCTCATCACCACAGTGGATAACACAATCAATCATTTGAAAGGGAATATCATCATGAGTGACAAATCATATTTTGATGGCTTTAGTGAGGAAGAGCAGGAGGAATACGCTCTCGAAGCAGAGGAATTGTACGGCGCTGAGAGCGTACGGGCATCCATGAAAAAATGGAAAGCCTACTCTGCGGATGAGAAAAAGCGCATCATGGAAGAAGGCAGCCGGAATTACGCCGATATGATCGCAGTCATGCCAAAAGGCGCAGATAGCCCTGAGGCACAAGTCATTGTCGAACGCTGGCGAAAACACATAGACTACTTCTGGACCCCGAACCTGGACGAGCTCCTTGCCCTCGCCAACGGCTATAACGACGACCCGCGATTCAAAGCGAACTTCGATAAAATGCATCCGCAGTTGGCAGAGTTCATGCTAGAAGCCGTGAAAGTGTACGTTGAAAAGAGGAAGTAAAGCAAATGGGCGACCTGCTGGCCGTCCATTTGTTTGATTCAATGATAAGAAAGTCCTCACGCAGTAATCGTGCCCGTAGGGTATCCCGCGCAGCGGGGTTGTGTTGGGCGGCTGTTTTAATTAATTGACTAAAAAGTCTTGTTTGCCTCCAGGACAAGATGATAGTAAGTCTCATATGATAGAAAGTGCTCAGCTGATGATAGATGCGCTTGTGGCTGCGGAAGTACCTTCGCTGGGATACGGATTTTGCCAAGTTGATCTTCAAGAGCACGGGCCACACCTCTGCCAATTGCTAACCGTCCGTTCATCCAGACCAAATGCTTTGACAATCGCCTGCACTGGACAGCCATACGCCAGCAAGATAATCACGCACAGAACGGTTTTGGGATCGTGGCGCAGGCGATAAAAAATCGTCCCTTTGCTGGTTGTGAAGGTATCCTGGCAAACGTCGCACATGCAGCGCTTGTCTTTCTGGCTATGAACGTGAATGTTCCCTTTTCCAATTTGACCTCTTGCTGGACACTCCATATTCGGGCAAAATACCTCGTGTGGGTTCATTGGCTACTCTCGTGGATCTGGAAGTCCCAAGAGTTTGCCAGTGAACCCCCTTTTTTACAAGCTTTTCACCCCACCACGCTTTACTGGGGTGCTACCAAAATGATTAGCTTGTTCAAAATAGATAAACTTGCTACAATAATTGCACAGGTCGGTTCCAGCGGCTCAATGCTGTAATGCTATGTTCGCACGGGAATAAAACATCTCCATGGAGGGTATATGATGAGCAAATATCGTATACCTGAACATGCTCGAACTATTCAGGAGATAAATAGATGAATCGAATAAGACCCTTGCTTGCACTTGTTATATGTACACTATTCTTGGAGAGTGAGCTGAGAAGGTTGACTCCGCGGGTTGAGTCAGCCCTGGCCCAAACCAGCGACCCGGTCTTCGTGGGAGCAGGCGATATAGCATCTTGCGGCAACAATCAGGATGAGGCGACTGCAAACCTCCTCGACAGTATTCCTGGCACTGTTTTCACTCTCGGTGACAACGTCTACCCAGATGGTACATTGACTCAATACAACAATTGCTACGGCCCCACGTGGGGACGGCATAAAAACCGTACCAGACCTGTCCCGGGCAATCATGACTATCATGTTTTCGGCGCTGCTGGTTACTTCGATTATTTCGGTGCAGCGGCTGGTGACAGGTCCAGAGGCTACTACTCTTATGATCTGGGGGCGTGGCACATTATTGCACTCAACAGTGAGATTGCCCATAACGCTGGCTCGGCTCAGGAACAGTGGCTGAGGGCTGACCTGACGGCCCATCCGAACGTTTGTACACTGGCCTACTGGCACAAGCCGCGCTTCAGCTCCGGGGCGCATGGCAACAGCAATAGCTTTCAGGCTCTATGGCAGGCGCTCTATGAGTATAGGGCGGATGTAATTCTAAACGGTCATGATCATACCTACGAGCGCTTTGCACCACAAACCCCAAACGGACAGGCTGACTCCAACGGCATCCGAGAATTTGTGGTGGGTACCGGGGGGGCAGGCTTATATGTGTTCTCCGCGATTAAGCCTAACAGTGAGGTGCGGAATAATACCGCCCATGGCGTGCTGAAGCTGACCCTGCACGCAACCAGTTATGATTGGCAATTCGTGCCGATCGCGGGACAGACATTTACCGATTCAGGTACTGCCAACTGCGCGACCGGCGCCGCAGCTCCGCCAGCTCTTGACTCCGTCGGTGTGTTCCGTCCCAGCAATGGACTGTTGTACCTGAAGAACAGCAATATCTCTGGATTTGCCGATATCGCCATCAACTATGGTCTGGCAAACGACTATCCCGTGGTTGGCGACTGGGATGGGGATGGGGATGATACGATCGGGATCTACCGCAATGGCAGTTTCTACCTGCGGAATTCCAACACCGTCGGCTATGCTGATCTGGTTATCCCCTTCGGCCTGCCCGGTGACCAGCCGATCGCTGGCGACTGGGACGGGGATGGTGATGATACCATCGGTGTCTACAGAAGCTCGACTGGCACTTTCTTTTTGCGCAATTCCAACTCGAGCGGTGTGCCCCATGCAGTCTTCTTACTGGGCAACCCTGGCGATGTGGGGATTGCAGGGGACTGGGATGGAAATGGGATCGACACGACCGGCGTCTTCCGTCCGAGCAATGGGATCATCTTCCTCAAGAACACTAACACAACAGGCTTTGCCGATATCGCCCTCAATTATGGCATTCCGGGCGACAAGCCGGTGATGGGCGACTGGGATAATGACGGCGACGCGACGATCGGCATTTACCGCAATGGTCGTTTCTACCTGCGCAACAGCAACACCGTCGGCTTTGCTGACATCGTCTTTGACCTCGGCATCCCAGGTGACATGCCCATCGCAGGCAACTGGGATGGCATTCCGTAAAAACAAACCGAAATGCAAACGAAACTCAAGACAGCGCTAAAGCATCCTACCTGCGGCTGGCGCTTGGCGCTGAAAGCGCCAAGGACGGATGCACACGACAAAGACCCCTTCTGGGCACATATCCGCTCACACAGACAAAAGAGATTCTCGAAGGAGAGTCTCTTTCTGTTTATTGAAAAAATCAGCATGGCAGCCTATCGGAACTGCAGTTACAAGACGCGTAACTAAATCCACAGGAACTTGTCCTGCCATAGCATGATGAGAGTAATCCGCAGCTCATCTTAAATCTCTCTAAAAAGGAAAAAACGGTATGTTATTTGCACCCAAGGAAAAGGGTCAAGGTCTTGTCGAGTACGTAATTATTCTTTTTCTCATTGTTCTGGTGGTCATTGTCGTTATGCGGCTGCTGGGCCAGAAGGTTGGCAATAACTACAGCACGATTAGTAGCTCTGTGCCGTAGGCGATCCGTGGAAAATTATGTATCAAGCACGTGCCATATCATGTAAAGGTAGGATTAACCTTACCCGGTTGTGACATTTTGTCCTTTTTCTCGTTCTATGGTTAAAAGGAAGAGAGATTATGTTTACCAGTAGAGATATGAAACGGATAAAGGAAAAGATCCAAAGGCGTATGAAATATCTGCGTGTAAGTTATCACCAGGCAAGCGGACGGGAACGCCTGTCCCTGGGTATGTTTGTCATGGTGATGCTAACGTACATGTGGTGGGCTATCCTGATGTACTAATTTTGCTTGTGTGCATGGACGTTCGATAGAAAGTATCTTCATTTGCCGCAGATCGATCTGAAAATTCGTGTATAAAATTATATGGCAAGGCCTTGTAAAATTCAATACATGTGATGTGTTCGTGTTCGGGAGGACATTATGTCTACGATAACTATTGTCACCCTTGTCATAGCTGCCATACTCCTGTTCTTGCTGCATATTTTTTTATTACTGCGCAGCAGTGGTTATCGTATCCAACGCATTGACAGGAATCCAACGAAGCATACCGGAGCATAGTCTTAATCTTTGCACCTCATGCCAATGTATAGCCAGATAACAAATCCCCGAATACTCGGTGGTTTGTATTGGTAATCTTTCAAAAAGCCCGATGTTCCTATCCTGCCGAAGACTCTTGAAGGAGAGTCTTTTGTTTTAAGGTTTTCTTACAGAGTGCCGCATAATTAAGTGGACTTAGAGGTTTGATTTCAGCCTAGAATAAAGTTGAAAAAGCTTACTTTATTATGAGACAAGCGGTAGATAGTTATTAAGCCGCTTGCAATCGGTACCCGCTTCGATTATCCTTGCATCTGCTTCGCATGGGAGTGGTTAGGTCCCGGTGGGTCTCCTGGTCTTCAAAACCTGTGGCGGGTCGCGTTGCGGGCCGCGGTGGGTTCGACTCCCATCCACTCCCGCCTATTTTGGATGATAGACAATGGACTGTAGTCCATTGTCTGATACAGGTGAATCATGTTTTTTCCTGAGATAGACGTTTTAACCGATTGTGTTTTGCGGATTTTCCATATTGAGGATGTCACGGCGGGTGATGGCAAGAGCCTGGTCGCACGTTATCGAGGTCATTTGATCAACGAGGATTCGGCGGCTGCGTACGACCGGCTGGCCGAGTCACTGCGTCCATACAAGATTACGCCTCTCTTTAGAAAGGACGCCGAGAAGCAAGTCATCCTGCTGGTTCCCAGCCTGGCACTTCCAGTGCGCTCCCCGCGCATCTGGATCAACATCGTCCTTTTCATTGCCACAGTGTTCAGTCTCCTGTTGATGGGTGT
>DATFET010000298.1:0-12088 GCA_035250835.1 Anaerolineales bacterium | reverse complement strand
CGAGCAGGCTTTCCGCGTGCTCGACAAAAACAAAACAAAGATCCGTTATAACGGTGAGTGGTTAAGCGAGCTGTCTCTCGTTGACCTCATCCGGCTTGGGCAGAACTTCACTGTACAGCAATTCCTGGCACGTGAGAATTTTGCCAATCGACTCGAAAAAGGTGAGGCCATCTATCTGCATGAAACCTTCTATGCCTTGATGCAGGGATACGATGCAGTCGCCCAGCAGACGGATGTGCAGGTGGGTGGCACAGATCAGCTGTTCAACATCATTGTCGCCGGGCGAAAATTGCAGGAGGCGATGGGGCAAAAGCCGCTGGTGGGTATCATCACCGGCATTTTGCCGGGCACAGATGGTGTCCAGCGCATGTCAAAATCCACCGGGAATATTGTGCCAATCAACACAGGTGCAGATGACATGTATGGCAAGCTGATGTCCATCCCGGATCTGGCAATGGGCAAGTACATGCGTCTCGCAACGCGTTGGTCGCCTCACGAAATTGGAGACCTCGAAATAGAAATAGCTTCAGGCAAGGTTCATCCACGCGACGCGAAGATGAAGATCGCTCGTGAGATTACGAGTATCTTTTACGGAGAATCTGAGGCCGGAAAGGCTGAGGATGCATTTGTCCGTACCTTTCAGCATAAGGAGGTACCAGACGAAATGCCTGAATATGACTTAAAAGCCGGTCAGACTGTGCTGGATGTGATCCTGGATGCACGATTGGCGACCAGCAAGAGCGATGCACGACGCCTGTTTGATCAAAAAGGTATCCGTTTGGATGGAGAAACGCTCGAGCGCGGTGATGTTACCTTTCCACATCCAGGTGTCCTGCAGGTCGGTAAGCGAAAATTCCTGAGGGTGAAGTAAATTCAGTAAATCACAGAATGAGAAGTATGAGCCCGAAAACAGAGTGCGGGCGCCTGAACGCCCGCACTCTGTTTTCGGGTATTCTATTTGACTTTCTTGATTCACTGAAATTAGAACTGGCTAACCACGGTTAGCCAGTTTGTTTTTTATCGCCTGCCAGCATCCTGAAGAAAACATCCACAACATGTGGATCAAGAATTGTGCCTGCAACCTCTTTTATATAATTGATAACTTTATTTTCCGGCCAGGCTTTTCGATAGGGACGATCTGTCAGCAGGGCATCCCAGATATCCACAACTGAGAATATACGCGCGGATAACGGGATTTGCTCCCCCTTAAGGCCGCCTGGATACCCACCGCCATTCCAATGCTCGTGATGACAATAGGGGATATCGAGTGCATTGCGCAGGTACGAGATAGGGGAAAGCAGGTTGTAGGCGTAGATGGGATGCATACGCATTTCCTTCCATTCCTCATCGTTCAACTTGCCCTTTTTCTTGAGGATATGGTCTGGAACACCCATCTTGCCAATGTCATGAAGTAATACACCGCGATGGATGTTTACCAGCTCGCTGTCGCTCACACCCATGTACCTGGCAAGGCGCAAAGTCAGCTCAGTCACTCGGCGGGTATGGCCTTCAGTTTCGCGGTCTCGCAGTTCGAGCGCTCTTGCCCAGCCCTCGAGAGTCGTATCGTATGCCTGTATAAGTTCCTGGTTTGAACGCTGTAAGCTCTCGAACAATTGCGAACCATCAATCGCAATTGCCGCCTGTCCTGCCAGAGTGTGTAAAAATTCCATCCAGTCCAGTGTGGGAGAAAGCGGCGAGCGATGAAAAACTTCGAATACGCCTTTGATTTGTCCCTTCACGATCAATGGAATCCCAATATAAGTTACAAATCCTTCGCGGCGGATAAGCAATTCATTTCTGGCTTCCAATGCGTTTTGCAAGTCAGTTACATGCAGAATGGACTGCCTTACAATGACTTGGCCGGCCAGACCTTCACCCAGGCGCATTTGCGGTCGTGTGGGTGCTGGAGTTTGGAAACCGGCACTGGCAAGATACGTCAAACCCTGAATATCGGGTTGATAAAGCCCGATATCGACCGCGTCCACATTGAGATGATTCATGGTTTGATCCATCAAAATATTCAGGGTCAGGCGCAGATCAAAAGAGGATGTTATGGCAGCATCAATATCACGCAATGTCGTGAGTCGGCGGACTTGCATCTGGCTTTGCTCATATAACTGTACCCGATGAATCGAATTCCCTGTAATTTCAGCAATAATGCTGAGCAGATTGATCTCTTCTGAGAGCTGCCTGTCCTTATCGATGGCGGTGGTTAATACACCTACTGGCCCAGCCGTAGATTGAATGGGAATGAAGATACCGGTAAGTCCAGGGAGTACACTCTCACGATTTAAATTAAATAGCATTGGATCGTTTTTTAGATCGGTCGCAACATATCTTGTTCCGCTGGTAAACGTGCGACCCACGATCCCGTCGACGGGACTCAGCGATGAATGGGCAATTTTAGTAGCCACTCCATGAGGGATCTTTTGAACCAGCATATTGGAGGAGTGATCATACATCCAGATCGAACCATGAGGAGTATTAAGCAGAGCCATAGCTTCATTCAATAGAATGGGCAGCATTTCATTCATCGATTGAGCAACGCGCATCGATGTGGAAACGCGGTTTATGATTTCCAGTTCCTTGATGCGGCGCTGTGTCTCGTCGTACAACCGCGCATTCTCGATGGCAACCGCAGCTTGCCGTGCAAGGCTCGTCAGGAAATCCAGTTCTCTGGATGTGAAATCTGTTCCAATCCCTGAGCGCCAGATTGCCAGCAAGCCGGTATGTTTTTCCTTCAGAAGAATGGGAACGCCCATGATATGTTCGAATGGTTCCTCTTGAGTGCCCTTTACGATAATGGAGCGTGGGTCATTGGCCGTGTCGTTGACGATTTCCCCAACATTTTGTAGAGCAATGTTTCCAAGAATGCCCGCCCCAAGAAGCAATGGATCATCCTTGATCTCAGCAGATTCTTTTCCCAGTGCGGCGATGGCACGCAGAGTGGATGTAGATGCGTCAGCCAGATAGACTGCGCTCGTTTCAGCATGCAGAAGATTCATGGCATAGGATGCGATTCTTTCCATAACGACATCCAGCTGAAGTGTTGCGGAAATGTCTCGGCCCACTTCGGCAATCGCCGCAGCTTCCTGTGCCTGACGGCTTGTTTCCTGGAACAGGCGTCCCGATTCAATACAAATGGATACCTGATGTGCGATCCCAACGAGGAAGTTCAATTCTGAATCATCGAACAGGCCGTTTTCCTTAAGCCTCCAGGCATTGATGACTCCGATAGTCTTCCCACGTAATATTAAAGGAGATGACATCAGGCTTTCAAGCTTATCCTCTTTTTCAGGTGTGCCCGGGACAATGACTCTGCGTGGATCTTCACTGGTGTCATTGATGATTTCCGGTCTGCCATTGAGAAAGACATTCCCGGTAATGCCATCCCCGGCTTTGCGGGTATGTGACAGCAGCTCCTTCCTGTAAAATCCGTATGCGCTGACAGTTTTGAGTGTCACATTATCGTCTTGGACCAGATAAATTGCCACATCATTGGCGTTTAACAAATCAAGCGCCCGCTGAGTAATCTGATCCAGGGCGGACGAAACATCACGTGTCGTTGCTATTTCGTTGGCAATGTCAGCCAGGGTTTCGATAATTTTGGATCGCTGGCTTTGTTCGTGGAATAAGCGGGCATTTTCCAGTGCTGCGGCTGCCTGGTTTGCAAATGCCATCGCAGTTTCAAAAATTCCTTCATCGTATGCGCCTGGCTGATAATTATCGAGAGTGATATATCCCATAACCCGGCCGCGTGTGATCAAGGGGACAGACATCCAGCCGCGTACCTCAGCAGCATTGCCCCAATTCTTAAACCTGGGATCCTTTTGAGCATTCTCGATGATCACTGGGCGTCTGGTCTCTTTTATTTGCTGGAAAAGCGCATCATCCGCTGGAAACCTTAAGCCAATATAATTTTCAGATTCAGGAAAACCATGACAAACTGCCAGCCTTAGCCATTCACCCTCCTGCAGGAATACACTGGAGTTGTCGTAATGGATTACCTGGTTTAAGGCGTTCAGGATCTCTGCAAGGACGTGGTCCGGGTCCAATGAGGATGACATGGCCGTCGCTGCCTGTCGGAGATTTTCCGCTTCCTGGCGACGTCTTTGCTCCTCCTTAAAGAGTCGCAGTCTCTCGAGTGCGGTTCCCACACTGTTTGCAATTGTATTAAGAAATCGCTCGTCGTCCTCGTCAAATGCATCGGGTATTTTGCTTTCAACATCCAGAACCCCAATAACACGTCCATTGACGCGGATCGGGATGCATAATTCGGCTTCGACTCCTGACGCGATTTCAATATATTCCGGCTCCCTCTTTACATCTCCAATCCTGATAATCTTATCCTGCGTAACTGCCATCCCTGTGATCCCTACTGAAATTGGGAAACTTGCCTGCCAGCCAGGCAGCTTCACTCCAAGATAGGATGGATGTGGCGTAAGGCAGTCACCTTTTTCGTTGAGCAAAAGAAAACCACAGAGTTCCTGATAGATGTGCCCGATAATTTTGGTAACTCTTTCGATAATTTCCTCTTCCGACACGCTTTCGGCTTCAGCGATCGCTACCGAATGCAGGATTGTTAACTCCTCCACTTGATAAGCGAGTTCCTCCTCTGCCTTTTTGCGATCCGTCAGGTCAGTGATCACTGCAATTGTCCCTGTCACGGTATTTTCATCCTGACGGGGAACTTCTGTAATCAGGGCGGGAACTTCATGGGTATCTTTGTGTAAGAGTGTTGATTCGTATGTAGCTGTTGCCCCATGCTTGTAAGGAGTTGCTGAATCCCCCACCTTTTTTCCGCTTGTGAAATCGGAGGGTGTCTTACCAAGGATCTCTTCAGGTTTATAACCGACAATGTCGGCATAGGCGGGATTTACATATTCGAACTGACCGTCTTTGGCAGTAACCGTCAACCCCTGTCCCATATTGTTGAGAACCTGCAAAGCGAAGTCGCGTTCTGCCTGCAACGCCTTTTGAGCTTTCTTTTCCTCAGTCACATCGTAAAACATTGCAAGTACGCAAGTCTGCCCACCAAGCTCGATCAACTCAAAGTAGGCGAGAGTATCTCTGGGGCCGCCAGGCACGTTCAAATATTGATGTTCGATCCCTTGAATTGCCCCATTTTTTTTCAAATGCTCAACAAAAGGTTCGTGGCTCCATTCATCCCTCCATAGGCTGACCTCCATGGAAGGCTGTCTCGTTAGTTCATCGAAGGATTTTCCAACCAGTTTAAGATAGGATTGATTTGCATCAATAAATTTTCCATAATCCGCACGAACGACACAGGTCGCGATGGGCGAAGCATGAAAAATTCGGCGGAATCTCTCCTCGCTTTTTGTGATGAGTTCGATGGTCTCTTTTTCCTTCGTGATGTCGAGCAGAATACCCTGCTGGTACAAGGGAACACCATTCTTGTCAAGGATCAGATTTGTGTCCTCCTTGATCCACACAATGCTGCCATCACGTTTTATGAGGCGGTATTCCTCGATGAAGCGTGTTCCAGAATCATGAGAATGTTTATCATGCTCCATGACTCTTTCCCGATCATCGGGATGCAAAAGGCTGACCCAAAGATCCGGCTGGCTATACCACTCAGCTGCTGTGTAACCCGTTAATTCTTCGATTCTCGGACTGATATAGAGGGTAGTTTCACTATCATCAACATTATCCAGGAAAACCACTGCTGCAATTTGTTCGACGAGCGCCTGGTATTTGACCTCTGCTTGTCGCAGCGCCTCCTGTTCCCTCAACAAGCGGTTTTGGGCGATGGCATTGCTGATGACAACGGGAAGGCGGTGCAGATAATCGCTCTGCTTGACCAGGTAATCTGCAGCTCCAGCCTTCAGAGCTGCTACTGCCACCTCCTGATCGCCCTGTCCAGTCACAAGGACCACAGCAGGCGCCAAATCCTGCTCGCGGATTTTTTTCAGCAGGTCCAAACCTGTTCCATCGGGGAGACGCAGGTCGCTCAACACCAGATCGATATCTCGATCTGCCTCCAGCAGCCTCAAAGCCTCCACGATGGTTTCGGCATGGATCAGGTTGAACTGCTGGTGGATGTTCTCCTCCAGAGTCCTCTGTGCAAGTATTACATGGGCAATTTCGTCTTCGACGTAAAGGATCTTCATATTAAAAACAACTCTGCATTGATGAAAAAAGATCAATCCTGGATTTTCGGTTGATTTCATTATATATCAACGAATCAACCTGCTACAGTATAATAAAAAAGACGCCTCACGGCGTCATCAAAATTGTAATTTCAAGAGGCGTCGAGGGGATTCGAACCCCTGAATGAGGGTTTTGCAGACCCTTGCCTTACCACTTGGCCACGACGCCAACTAGGGAACTGAGCGGGCGATGGGATTCGAACCCACGACCTTCTCCTTGGCAAGGAGACGTACTACCACTGTACTACGCCCGCGATTCTGGCCTTACGATCAGCCGAGAGTGCCGAGACACAGAATCGAACTGTGGACACCGCGATTTTCAGTCGCGTGCTCTACCAACTGAGCTATCTCGGCCAGATATTTTGTTGTTAAGCGTCCGTGATTTTACTTTGGGATAGGGGTATTGTCAAGCAAGGGATGCGCGTGGGTGCGCTAAAAAGTTGTAAGAAAAGAGAGCCAACCTGTTAAGATTGAGGTGCTACAAAGCTAAAGCGAAACAGGAGGCTCGAATGAAGTTTAGCACAGAAGCTGTGGAAAAGAAGGCAGAAATCCTGGTGCAGGAAATGAACAAAATCGGTGCAGAAGGCCAAGGGATATGCGAGGTCGAAACGACGATGCGCGAATTTCTGCGTGAGGTTGGGGTCAAGCTCTGGGGAATTATTTAGAACAGCAGGATGAACCACTGCGGGAGCAAGAAGTGATCTGCACCTGTGGAGAGGCGATGACCTATCTGTGCATGCGCTCGGCCCCGATTGTGGGCGTGTTTGGACGAGTGCGCTATCGTCGAGGATATTATCTCTGCGAACGATGTCAGGCTAGGCAATCGCCCTTGGATCGCAGGATGGGCATTGAAGCAGGCCAGGTGACCGCGGGGTTGGCTGAGTTGTTAGCTTTAGCGGGCGTGGAAGTAGCCTTTGAAGAAGCCACCCGTTGGCTAGAACCCGATTTGCTCTTTCGGGTCAGGGATAACACCTTACGCAAAGAGAACGAGCGCTTGGGGGAGTTCCAAAAAGTGCCGGAAG
Source organism: Anaerolineales bacterium (assembly GCA_035250835.1). GTDB lineage: Bacteria > Chloroflexota > Anaerolineae > Anaerolineales > Villigracilaceae > Defluviilinea. Next base: position 4,896 of record DATFET010000298.1, on the reverse strand, counting down.
AAGAATGGGAACAGGAAAGCCAGACGGAGGCGTGGCTGCAACAACGCCAGCGAGCGCTGGGAAAGCAACCCGGACGTTTGTATGGCTCTCTGGATGGGGTCATGGCGCCTTTGGTCGGTGAGTGGCGGGAACTCAAGAATATCGCTTGGTATCGGGTGGAGAAGGTCGATTTGTATCAAAAACGACGCCGTCACGCTCAGCGTGTAGGGGAACAGACAGACCTGCAAGCTCAAGACATCACTTATCACTGCGACTTCAAAACGGGCGATGAATTTGGGGCTCTGTTTTGGGCCAGCGCTGGCCGACGTCAGGCAGACCTGTACGAAGAATTGGTCTTTGTCTGTGATGGCGCGACTTGGATTTGGAAACTGATCGAACGTCATTTCCCGCATGCGGTCCAAATTGTGGATTGGTATCCTGCCAGTGGCTATCTGCCCCCCCTTACCGCAGCCGCCTTCCGTCCAGGCATCGAACAATATCATGCCTGGCTAGACAATGCGCGCAGCGTACTTGGGGAAGGTCAGATCGATAAACTGATCGATGCCTGTCAACAAGTGTCTGCGCAAGCCACTGCAGCGGTTCACAAAGCGGTCACTTACTTGACCAACAACCCAAAACGCATGGAGTATGCGCACTTCCGGCAGCCAGGCTACTTCATCGGCAGTGGCACGGTCGAAAGTGGCGGCAAACAGATTTCCACCTTGCGCCTCCAACCTTGTGGCGCTCGTTGGACCGAGCCGGGTGCCCTTCCAACAGCCAAGGCCCGCGCCGCCTGGCTCAGTGGTGGCTGGGATCTTTTAGCGTCCAAACGAGATGCTTTATCTTTGGCCGCCTAACAACTTTGAGTGCTCCCATGCGCGTCCTGGCGCGGAACGAAACAAGACAGAACCGAGGCTCTCTTGACCTCCACCTGCTTCCACACTACAATCCGCGCCTACTCTGAAAATTCTCGCTCATACCGCAGTTCAACTGTGGCATAAACATGAAAGAATTGAATTATGTTTGAAAACCTAACCAACCGACTTAACCAGGTATTTGACCAGCTCCGCCGACGCGGGAAACTCTCCGAAGCGGACGTGGATGCAGCGATGCGGGAAGTACGCCTCGCCCTGCTCGAAGCTGACGTACATTTCAGCGTGGTCAAAACGTTCGTTGCACGCGTGCGGGAACGGGCGGTCGGAGCGGAGGTCTCGAAGGCACTGAACCCTGGACAGCAGGTGATCAAGATCGTCAATGATGAACTCATCAAAACTCTCGGCGAACCTGCGCCGCTGAACCTGAGAGGTCCAAAGCCGCATGTGATCATGATGGTCGGCTTGCAGGGCTCGGGCAAGACGACCGGCTCGGGCAAGCTGGCGCGCCTGCTCCGCTCGAAAGGGGAGCGGGTCATGCTTGTCGCCGGTGACCCGTATCGCCCCGCGGCGGTGACGCAGCTCCAGCAGCTCGGCGAGCGGATCGATGTCCCGGTCGAGGCAGACTTAAGCATCAAGCCGCCGGAACTCGTGAGGCGCGCGTTCGATAAAGCCGAAAAGGGCGGCTACGGCATCATGATCGTGGATACTGCCGGTCGGTCGCAGCTGGATGCGGAGCTGATGAACGAGCTGAAATCCATCGTGGAGAAAGTCCCGCCTGTGGAGATCATGCTGGTGGTCGACTCGATGATCGGTCAGGAAGCGTTGAACATTGCGCAGGGATTCCGTGACAACGTCTCCATCACAGGTTTGATGATGACCAAGATGGACGGCGACTCGCGCGGCGGCGCGGCGATCTCCATCCGATCGGTAACAGGAGTTCCGATCAAGTTTATCGGTACGGGCGAGAAGCTCGACGCGCTTGAAACTTTCGACCCGGCCCGGCTGTCGTCGCGCATCCTGGGAATGGGTGACATGATCGGCTTGATCGAAAAAGCCGAGGCCGCTTTCGACCAACAGATGTCGCAACAGGCTGCCGATCGTATGATGAAGGGGCAGTTCACGCTCGAAGACTGGCTCGACCAGATGAAGCAGATGAAAAAGATGGGACCGCTCGCCCAGATTATGGACATGCTGCCCGGCCAGATGGGCCAGGCCGCTCGCCAGGTGGATCCAAAAGAGATCGAGAGGACCTTCAAGCAATCGGAGGCGATCATCAATTCGATGACACGTCAGGAACGCCGCGACCCGGATATCCTGAATGCCTCACGCAGGCGGCGCATCGCGGCGGGCTGTGGTATGGAAGTACAGGATGTGAACCGCCTGGTCAAGCAGTTCCGCGAGGCACAGAAGATAATGAAGATGATGCAGAAGACTGGAGGAAAAGGGTTGGGGAGATTATTTGGCTAGGCGGATCAACATTTCTGTTTTAGCGATCATAGATAACTTCTCTCAGTCTTTGTAAGGCTGCTCACTTTCTCCAGAGAGTTGCGTATTTTTTACGATATTTCAGATCCTGCTCAGTTTCGATCAATTCCAAAGCTTTCACTTTGATTTTTTCATCCCTGCTTGCATCGTACACATTCCGCATACTTTGGAGGATGTCATAACGGATCAGGGTGCAGTTTTTTTCCGTGATGCACTCCCTGAAGCGCTGTTCCAGCCCTTCCATATAGACTTTCTGCTGTTTTTTCCCAACAACCCCAACTTTCCATAAGGATTGCATACAATGCCGAGCCGTGACGAAGCGCTCATCTTTTGTTACGGCAAGCAATTTATCGAAGTCTTTGAGCATCCTGTTCTTTGGATCGCTTTTGGCGAGGTTGCAAAGGATCTGCGCAGAAATTGCTCTCACGTGATTGTCCTTATGTGTTAAGCCTTCCACCATCTCATCCCATATCTCATACGCCCAATCGACAGGTTTGTCTGTCGCTTCCAAAATGTAGAAATATGCCTTGTTCTGCAATTCTTTATCCTGAGAACGGATATTATCGACATTTGTTCTTATGGTTTTGTCCATGTAAGCTCCAAAGATAATATTCAGTAATTATGACAGCCATCCCTGCATGCTTCGCATTAGAAAGCCTGTAAAGGCGATATTGTAAGGAGAAAGGGATACATCAACTTTCAATTTCATTGTGTTGATTGCCGCGCGATACTCTTCGTAAAAATTCCAGGTCGGCGATGGCATGTAATGCAGGTTTTCCAATTCAAAGGTTTTGATAATGTCTTTTGCCGTGGTTGGCTTCACGAAGACTTCAACCTGAGGGCCAAAATAGGCGGGACAGACGGATATTAACGACCATTTCGCCAGTTTCCCACGCTTCAAGACCCCCAGCATGGTCTCAAATCCAGTTTGCTGGTCGCCGTGCAGCAGTTCCCTCAATCCTCCTGAAAGCTCGTTCCTGCCCGCTGGAGGAAGCGAGCGGGCAAAGTCCCTGAATTTGGGTTTCTCGAACACCGATATCAGGGATGAGCGGGTGATGACCTTGATCATGTTCTCGACGATCAAATCGGGAAGTTTAAAGTTCCTCTTCGCAAAGCTTTCCTGGGTCAGTTCGATCATTTTGTCCAATTTGTGCTTTTTTCGGATGGCGATCATCTCGGGATTGTCGAAACCTCCAGGATACCGATCGAAGAATGCCTCTTCAGCCTGTTTCAGTTTTTCGATATTCATCTTCTCTCGAATATTGTGACAAGATCGTTTGCCTTCAACCCTCTTATTGGAAGGGAAATGTAAGTCCGGTCTCATAAGTTGGATTGTAGAACGTGTATTTTGCTTCGTCAATGTCAGGATCAAAGACCTGGTCAGTACAATTCAAGCTCCAAGATAAAATCGTTCTGCGGATCATCTCCAACTGAAAAGATATGAGTGCCGACTTCACGAAATCCCCACCTTTTATAAAAATCAATAGCTCTTTGATTTTTCTCCCATACCCCCAGCCAGACGCAGTCACAATTTCGCAACCTCGCTTCGCTTAATACTGCCTGCATCAGTATCTTTCCAACTCCCTGACCGAGGTATTCCTGCAACGCGTATATCCTTCTGATTTCCAGCGGCCTTTTCCTTTTGATTACGTCATCTTTGCTGTTCATGATTAATTGGGCATAGCCAACAGGTTTGCCTCCAGCTTCGGCGATCAAAAAAATCACGTCAGGCTGGGAAAGTTCCTTCAATTGGATTTCCGCTGAAAATGATTTTTTCAGGTGGGCAGCTATATTTTCCGGCGTGTTATCCTTCGCGAAGGTATCGTAAAAGGTTTTTGCTCCCAGCTCAGACAACAATCCTGCATCGTTGGTAGTTCCATATCTGACATTCATCTTCACTCCATGTTCAGGGAAAATTCAAACCTGCCTGTAAAGTATTGGGAAGAATTGTATGCCTGCGGCTGTAAAATCGCAACTGTGTTTCTCCGTTTTCTCTTCACAATCAATTCACAAGCGAACCCTATACTGCGGGCATAAGTTCAAACAAAGGAGTAAAACATGAACGGAAATACTGGTTTACGAATCATAGCAGTTCTGGTGTTGGTCGCCGCGATCGCTGGCATCGGCTTTTTTGCTTATCAGGCTGGAGTTGCCCAAGGATCGCCCATCACCATTGAAGCGCCTTCGGGTGAGACGGCGCCGATGCCTTATCCATATTATGGCTGGGGAATGCCTTATCACCATCCCTTCGGGTTTGGCTTCGGATGCTTCGGTTTCCTGATCCTGCTCTTCCTCTTCTTCCTGGCCTTCAAGGCATTCCGTTTTGCGATGTGGGGTCCACGCTGGGGATGGGGACACCATCACGGGGCGTGGGGTCGCGGCTGGGAGGATGGTGCGCCGCCCATGTTCGACGAGTGGCACAAGCGGGCACACAACGTCTCCACCGAGAGGAGTGAAAAGCCGCAGGATAGGAAAGAATAATATAATCTGTAGGGAACGGCGGCCGCCGTTCCCTACAGATTATATTATTCTTTCCTATCCTGCGGCTTTTCACTCC
>DATFET010000282.1:0-3884 GCA_035250835.1 Anaerolineales bacterium | reverse complement strand
CGCTGGAAACACGATCGTCATCAAGCCGGCGACCGATACGGCCTGGATCGTGCGGCTCTACGCTGAATGCCTGCGCGACGCCGGCTTCCCGCCCGGCGTGGTCAACTTTGTGACCGGGCCCGGCTCCACACTGGGACAGGCACTCGTGGAGAACAAGGAAGTAGACGGCGTGACCTTCACCGGCTCGTTCGACGTGGGCATGCGCATGTTCCGTGACTTTGCGAACCGCAACTACGTCCGGCCGATCATCCTGGAATTGGGTGGGAAGAATCCCGCCATCGTGTCTCGCAATGCCAATCTCGAGGACGCGGCGACTGGCATCCTCCGCTCGGCGTTCGGCCTGCAGGGACAGAAGTGTTCAGCAGCCTCACGCGTGATCGTGGAGGAGCCGGTCTATGATGAGCTGCTTACAAAACTCAAAGCCAAGACTGAAGCCCTGGTGATTGGCGACCCGACCGAGCGCGCCACCTATTGGGGACCTGTTATCAACCAGGGCTCCTACAATGATTTCAAGAACTTCACCGAGGAGATCAACGGAGCAGGCGGCAAGTTCCTGACCGGCGGTCATGTGAAGACCGGCGGCATCTTCGACAAGGGCTATTACTGCGAGCCAACGTTGGTCACCGATCTGCCCTTCGATCACCGTTTGTGGCAGTATGAGATGTTCCTGCCCATCGCGACCATTGGCAAAGTGGACGACCTCGATGAAGCGATGAAGATTGCCAACAGTGTGAAGTATGGTCTCACTGCGGGTTTCTATGGCTCGCAAAAGGAAACTGCGTGGTTCTTCGACAACATCGAAGCCGGCGTGACCTACGCCAATCGACCCCAGGGCGCGACGACCGGCGCATGGCCCGGCTTTCAGCCATTCGGCGGCTGGAAAGGCTCCGGGGCATCCGGCAAGAATGGCGGAGGCTACTATTACGTTCAGTTGTACATGCATGAGCAGATCCGCACATCGGTCAAACCCGCCAAAGCAAATGGCAAGATGAACGCAAAGAAGCTGGTCAGGAAGATCACGCCGAAGAAAAAAGCCGCTGCGAAGACGACAAAACGCAAATAATCATCCAAGCCCTTCCCCTCGTCGGGGAAGGGCTTCTTTTAATCTGTCCTCCATATGCCCTGGGATCCAGATCAATATCACAAATTTCAGGCGCAGCGTTCCGCTCCGTTTTACGATTTACTGGCGCTCGTCACCGTGAGACCGAATCTCCAAGTGGTGGACCTGGGATGCGGCAGCGGCGAGTTGACGCGTCAACTGGCGGATTCGCTTCCGGGCAGCGATGTGACCGGGCTCGACTCATCGCCTCAAATGCTGGACGCTGCGCGGGCTGCACAGTTTACAGGTCCCAACCTGCATTTCGAGCACGGGGATCAATCCCAACTGACAGGCGTCTGGGACTTGATCTTCAGCAATGCCGCGCTGCATTGGTCGGAGAATCATCCACAGTTGATTCCAAACCTGTACCGGAAGCTGGCCGCGGGTGGACAGATCGCCGTGCAAGTCCCGTCCAATCACAACCACATCTCACATCAGGTCATCCGTGAGAGCGCAGGCGAGGAGCCGTTCAAATCCATCCTGCAGGGATTCCAGCGTTATGCGCCGGTCTTATCCATTGACCAGTATGCGCAGATCCTGTTCGACTGCGGCGCTGAAAATATACTCGTCTTCGAGAAGGTCTATGCTCATGTTCTGGAGGATTCGGACGCGGTGGTAGAATGGATTTCGGGAACGGCCTGCGTGCCGTACTTTGAAAGGCTCGGCAAACACAAAGACAGCTTTGTGCAGGCGATACAAGGTAAGCTGCGCAAAGCACTGCCTCAGTCACCCGTTTTTTATCCATTCCGCCGGACATTATTTTCAGCCCACAAACCAAACGAGAATGAGCGGTCAGCAAAATAACTCATATAGGGAGTTTATCTACCGGGTAGGGTGCTTTTTTATTCTGGTGGGAATTGGACTGGTAGTCCTCTTTTTCGCTTCTGATATCTCACAGGAACCAATATTTAGTTATTTTTGCTGGGGTTTGGCTTTACTTTTTATCGGCTATCGATTACGCGTTCAATACAAGAAATCCTTCCCATCGAGCGGGAGGTTTAGCATTATCCAAAGGCTTATGCCAAAATCCAAGGACAAGGAAAAGGGTTAGGAATGAGCAAGCTGTTTTCACTTTCTGAGGCCATCGCCAGGGTTGTCAACGATGGCGATACAGTCTACGCGGCGGGATTTACCCACCTCATCCCCTTTGCAGCCGGGCACGAGATCATCCGCCAGGGCAGGAAGAATCTGGTCCTCGCACGCGCCACACCCGATCTGATCTATGACCAGATGGTGGCAGCGGGCTGCGCACGCAAAGTCATATTTTCATATATGGGAAACCCAGGCGTGGGATCTCTGCGCATCGTCCGCTCTGCGATCGAGCAGGGCAGGCTCGAATGGGAGGAATATTCCCACTTCGGGATGATCACCCGTTTGCAGGCTGGCGCTTCCGGTCTGCCCTTCCTGCCCATGAACCAGACCGGCGCGACCGACCTGGAAAAAGCCAATCCGAACCTCAAGCGTATCCCCGATCCGTTCGGCGGGAGGGATGTCATTGCCGTCCCGGCGCTGAACCCTGAAGTTGCGATCGTCCACGTTCAGCGGACGGATGTCAATGGTAATGCGCATCTGTGGGGAATTATCGGCGAGCAAAAGGAAGCCGCCTTCGCGGCAAAGAAAGTCATCCTGACCGCGGAGGAGATCGTGGACGAATCCGTGATCCGCTCCGACCCCAATCGCACAATGATCCCCGGCATTGTTGTGAGCGCGGTGTGTCATGTCCCGTTTGCCTGCCATCCATCCTACGCGCAGGGATATTATGACCGCGACAATGAATTCTATCTTTCATGGGATAAGGTCAGCGGATCGCCAGAAGCGACGAAGCAATACCTGGAGGAATGGATCTTTGGTGTAAAGGACAGGAACGAGTACTGGGAAAAACTGGGCAGGGAGACTCACAAGCGTCTGGAAGTCCCGCAACTGATGAGTCAGCCAATAAATTATGGGAAGTATTAGAATCCGCGAATTTTCGCGAATGAACGCCAATAAATCACAATGCAGTGAGGCAGGATGACGGACTGATTGTTCAAAGATGAAGTTTATGCAATTGTTGGCGCGGCAATGGATGTCTATAATGATCTCGGTCCAGGCTTTCTCGAAAGTGTTTATCAGGAAGCGATGGAAATCGAGCTGGAGTCAAGGAAAATTCCGTCAAAGCCCAGACAAGAAATTCACATTAAGTTCAAAGGTAAATTACTACAGAAATTTTACATAGCAGATGTTGTTTGCTACGACAAAATAGTTGTTGAAATCAAAGCCGTGGACAAATTATCCTTGAGAGATGAAGGTCAGTTGATCAATTATCTTAATGCAACGGGAATGAAAGTAAGTGTGTTAATCAATTTTGGACATTACCCCAGCCTTGAATGGAAACGGCTCGTATTCACAAAAAGTTTACTCGCCCCTCCCTCAAAACCCAGACTGCCAAGGGAGGGCACCACAGACTATTAGGCTCAAATTAGTGAAGACACCTGCACTTGCATGCAGGTGCAAGTGTTAGCGAAAATTCGCGGATGAATACCATCCCTTATTTTGATTTCAATAATGCCAGCCCGCCTCTCCACTTCCTGCACGCCAACGGGTATCCGCCAGGATGTTACAAGCCTCTCCTGGAACTTTTACAACCGCAGTATCACGTCTTTGGTATGCTGCTGCGGCCTCTGTGGAGGGATTCGAATCCAGATGACATCCGGGACTGGAAGCCTTTATCGGAGGACTTGCTCCGCTTCCTTTCGCCGCCGGTGCCTGTACCCGTTATCGGGGTAAGCCACTCCATCGGAGCGAT
>DATFET010000275.1:0-14053 GCA_035250835.1 Anaerolineales bacterium | reverse complement strand
GAGTTCCATCATCATCGGAGGGATTGCCGGCGTGCTCGTGGTTTACGCGGTGCTCTTCTTCGACAAGGTGAAAATCGACGATCCCGTTGGCGCTCTGAGCGTCCATCTCGTCAACGGCGTTTTCGGGACCCTCTGCGTTGGACTGTTCGCCACAGACGGGGGACTGTTCACCGGAGGTGGTTTTACGAAGACTGTCAACCAATTGATCGGCATCGGGGCCGTCGGCGCAGCCGTCTTCGTACTCAGCCTCTTCGCATGGTTCGCTATCAAGGTGACGATGGGGATTCGCGTGTCGGCGGAAGAGGAGCTCGAAGGGCTCGATCTTGGCGAGCATGGGATGGAGGCATACGCGGGGTTCGTTCAGGCGCACCAGGAGATGCGGACAGAGATCGTGTAGACCTGCCGCGCGGGGGTGGTGTGCGGCGCATGCCGCCTCCGCTTCGGCACACAAATCCGATTGACCCCGGGCACAGGTCGGTCGGCAGCGACAGAAGGGGAGGCGTATGAGGCAGCGACTCTTCGCGATTGCGGCGTTCATGTGGGTGTGTGGGGTGACGCTTTCGGCACAGGAACCGGCGGCCGCACCGCCGCCGACCGTGGACACGGGCGACACGGCGTTCGTGCTCGTCTCGGCGGCGCTCGTGATGTTGATGACTCCTGGTCTGGCGTTCTTCTACGGCGGGATGGTTCGCAGCAAGAACGTGCTGGGCATGCTGATGCAGAGCTACATCGCGGTTGCGGTGATCAGCCTGCAGTGGATTCTGTGGGGGTACTCGTTGGGGTTTGCGCCCGGAAGCAGCTTTCTCGGCAGCCTCGAGTGGCTTGGGCTCTCGGGAGTGGGTGTCGAGCCGAATGCCGATTACGCGGCGACCATTCCGCATCAGGCGTTCATGGTCTACCAGGGAATGTTTGCCGTCATCACGCCGGCCCTGATCACGGGTGCCATTGCCGATCGCATGAAGTTCAAAACCTATCTCGTCTTCTTGATTCTGTGGGCGACTCTCGTGTACGACCCGATCGCCCATTGGGTATGGGGAGTTGGAGGACTACTCAGGACGATGGGCGCGCTCGATTTCGCAGGTGGGACCGTTGTGCACATCACGGCTGGGTTCTCCGCGCTGGCATTTGCCATCGTCCTCGGAAAACGCAAATGGTTCGGAAAGGCTCCCTTGGAGCCCAACAATATCCCCTTTACTGTACTGGGTGCGGGTCTGCTTTGGATGGGATGGTTCGGTTTCAACGGTGGAAGCGCTCTGGCTGCGAACGGGCTGGCGGTCAACGCGCTGGTGACGACGAATACTGCTGCTGCGGCGGCGGCCGTCGTGTGGATGTTCCTGAGCTGGCGGGATAATAAACCGAGCGTGCTTGGCATTGTGACCGGCGCGGTCGTGGGTCTGGTCGCGATCACACCCGCCGCGGGCTATGTGACGCCGATGGCTGCAATTTTGATCGGCGGGCTCGCGGCTCCGATCAGCTTCTATGCGATCCGCATGCGACAGAAATGGGGATTGGACGAGTCGCTTGACGTGTGGGCCTGTCATGGCATGGGTGGGACCTGGGGTGCGCTGGCGACCGGCCTGTTCGCCACCAAACTGATCAATCCGGCTGGCGCAGATGGTCTCTTCTACGGCAATCCAAATCAGTTCGTCATCCAGATTGTAGCGGTCGTTGCGGCAATCGCCTTCTCGTTTGGAGTCACATTTATGATTACAAAACTATTGAGCAAGTTCATGGGTCTGCGTGTCACCGAAAACGAGGAAGAAGTGGGGCTCGACATCAGCGAGCATGGCGAACGGGCTTACGCCTGATCCGCACATTCTATACAACAGGAGTTTCATTATGACAAAGAAAATTGAAGCCATCTTTCGTGAGGAAAAACTGACTGCGGTCAAGGAAGCCTTGTCCGAGATCGGAATTGTCGGGATGAACGTGATGGAAGTTCGAGGACATGGCCGCCAGGGAGGCATCGAACTAGCTGGGCGAATCGGGACCTATAAAGTCGATCTTCTGCCGCGTGTCCAGCTCAACATCATTTTGAGTGACCACAACGTCGAGAAAACCATCGAGACGATCCAGGAAGCCGCGCAAACCGGCAACATCGGGGACGGGATCATTTTCGTTTATCCGGTCGAGGAAGTCATCCGCATCCGCAACGGGGAACGCGGGCATGATGCTCTGACTTACGAAGGAGATATCGATTCACGTCAGGAAATGTTCCTGCAGGCAGCCGATTAGGGTCTGTATGCAAATTTAGATACATGACATACTCTGGTTATTTTACATACACGCCCTAGTACAAACCCAGTCCTTTATAAAAATTGAGAGAATACCCGAAAACAGGGGGATGGCCCTTTCGGCGCCCACACCCTGTTTTCAAGCTTCGATTAAGACATTTCAGCATCGATCGTTGAAATGTACCCATTTGGGTAATAGACCCGGCTTTCTCATCACCCATATAATCCATTCGAAGTACTCATACAAAACTTATTCCTTATAAACAGGAGAGAACCTTATGGCACGTACAATTCAGGAAGTCTTAGAAATGGCAAAAGATACCGACCTAGTGGATATTCGCTTTGTTGATCTCCCCGGCACCTGGCAGCATTTCACCATGCCTATTCATCGTCTGTCACAGGAATTTTTCGAGGATGGCATTCCCTTTGATGGTTCATCCATCCGCGGTTTTCAGGAGATCCACGAGTCGGACATGCTGCTCAAAGCCGACCCGGAGTCGGCATTCGTCGACCCGACTGCTGAAATCCCGACCCTGGTTTTGAGTTGTAATGTTTATGATCCGCTGACCCTGGAAGCCTATTCTCGTGATCCACGCTATGTTGCGCTCAAGGCTGAGGATTATCTCAGGAGCACGGGGATTGCTGATCGAGCCTACTTCGCACCGGAAGCGGAGTTCTTTGTCTTTGACGGTGTCCGCTACTCATCCGGGACCAACGAGGCTTTCTACTCCATTGACAGCGCAGAAGCCTGGTGGGAAAGCGGACGCTCCGACCGTCCGAATTACGGAGGACAGATTTCGCCGAAGCGCGGATATTTCCCCGTCCCGCCGACAGACACGCTGCAGACTCTCCGCTCCAAGTTTATGCTTGCCATGGAAAAAGCCGGCGTCCAGATGGATCTGCACCATCACGAAGTTGCCACTGCCGGTCAGAGCGAAATGAGCATGTCCTTTACCACGCTCACCCGCATGGCTGACAACCTCCTGCTTTACAAATACATTATCAAGAACGTGGCGCGTCAGAACGGCAAGACGGTCACCTTTATGCCCAAGCCATTATTTGGTGATAACGGTTCAGGCATGCACGTCCATTCGTCCTTGTGGAAAGGGGATACGAACGTTTTCTTCGATGAAGGCGGATACGCCGGTCTTTCACAGACAGCCAAATATTATATCGGCGGAATTCTCAAGCACGCCCCTGCCCTACTTGCGTTGACCTCTCCGACAACCAATTCCTATCGCCGCCTCGTGCCCGGTTATGAGGCACCTGTCAATATCGCCTATTCACAGCGCAACCGCTCTGCGATCTGCCGGATCCCGGCTACGAAGAATTACAAAGCCAAGCGCGTGGAATTTCGTGCGCCAGACCCAACCTGTAATCCATACCTGGCTTTTTCCGCCATCCTCATGGCAGGCGTGGATGGCATCTGCAATGAGATCGATCCGGGTGGGCCGCGAGACGTCGATCTTTATGAATTACCCGCAGAGGAAAAGAAGCAAATCAAGCAGGTTCCCAGTTCCCTGGGCGAAGTATTGGACGCGCTCGAATCAGATCACCAATTCCTGCTCGAGGGCGGCGTCTTCACTACTGACCTGCTCGAGGAATATATCAAATATAAGCGAGTACATGAAATCGACGCGGTACGCCTGCGCCCAACCCCGCATGAGTTTATGTTGTATTTTGACTGTTAAGTGCATGTCATTGCGAGGGCCAGCCCGAAGCAATCTCCCCGCAAAGTGTGAGATTGCTTCGTCGCTAACGCTTCGTCTGCGGGACAGAAAATAACTGTCCCTCCGCAAGGCAGCGAACACCCACTATGTTCAGCGTGACGCTCCTCGCAATGACATTTACAAGGAGAAAGGACAGACCGAGTTGAAACTCGGTCTGTCTTCGATAAATTGATGTCATTATTTTTATCCTCGTTCCTCTTAGCGATTGCCTTCTGTGCGTCGCCCGGCGTGATTACCGCTGAAACCGTCCGCCGCGGGACCGCACGCGGATTCATCCCTGCACTCATGGTCCAGTTCGGCTCTCTGGTCGGCGATACGACCTGGGCGATCATCGCGTTGACCGGGCTGGCGTTCGCCGTCCAAAATAATGCTGCAAAAATCGCTCTCAGTCTGATCGGCATGCTGCTCCTGCTCAAGCTCGCCCTGGACGCGATCCGGGATGCGCGGCATGGCAGCGAACTTCGCACCGCTGGTTCCGCTTCCCACCGCGGCGACTTCGCAAACGGAGCCTTCCTGTCACTGGGCAACCCGATGAACATCGTCTTCTGGACAGGACTTGGCACGACCATTTTCGCATCCATCTCCCGGGCGCCTCAACCTCTCGACCTGGCCGTCTTCTTTGCCGGCTTTCTGAGCGGAGCCATACTGTGGTGTTTCTTTATGGCGGGACTCGTGGCCTGGGGGCGTAGGTTCGTCACGCAGAATTTTTTCCGCTGGGTGAACCTAGTCTGTGGTATTGCCCTGGGATTTTTTGCATTGCAGCTTGGGTGGAGTCTTCTTCAAAATCTGCAATGACCACAACTTGCGCGGATGACCAACCAATGGGAAAATCGTCTCCAACCCGGCCATGGACATTCTTTGAAATGACAGTACAACCCTTCCCATCCTTTCCAGATGAAACAGATCCGCGTCTGCTCGAAGCGCTGGCGAGTCTCAACCAGATCAGCAATGCCATTAATCGGATCGGTTCTGAAGATGCATTCCAAAATGATCTGAGCCTGCAGCTGATCGTGGACAGTGCAATTCGCGTGGTTCCGGGATCTTCGGCGGTGATCTATACCTACGACCAGAAGACAGACATGTTCGAGAACGAATCGCGCGTCTCAGCAGAACCACACGGAAGACGTCCTATCTCAGATAGCGATAAGCCAGATGACGCGCCGCGCTCCCATGGGATTGGGATGCGAACGATCCAGCGCCGCAGCCGATGCCTCTCTTATGAGGAACCCGATCTGGATGTCCATCCCTATCATGCAGCGCTGGGCGTCAAGGCTGTCGCATGTTTCCCGCTGATCGTTGCCGAACAGGCAGTCGGGTTGTTATATATTTACCTGCATGAGGAGCGCCAGTTCACGTATCTCGAGCAGCTCCTGCTCGGCAATTTCGTCAACCAGGCAGCCATGGCAATTTACCATGCCCGTCGGCTTGCGGGAATCCGCCGCGACTTGAGCCGCAAGGATGAGGAATTGAACCAGCTCCGCCGGGCGGGGTTATTGATCTCCTCACGGCTGCGTCTGGAGGAGACGCTCGATTCGATCCTCCAGCTGGCACTCGAGATCACGAACGCACAGTACGGCATCTTTCGCCTGCTCGATCGGGACGGCAAATACCTTGTTACGCGCGCCGTGATGGGGATCCAGCTTGAGCGTCCGCTGATCGAAAAGCTTCCTCTGGATGGAAATAGTGTCATGGCATACGTAGCGCGCAGCCGCGAGCCATTGCTCATCCCAGACCTTCACCAGGAACCGTGGTCGGATATCTATTACCCTCTCGACTCGAATCTGGAAATGCGCTCCGAACTGGCTGTTCCATTGATCAATGCCAGCGGGCGTCTGGAAGGTGTCCTCAACCTTGAGAGTCCCCAACTGGGGGCATTTTCTGAGGACGACAATCACATCCTGCAATCGCTGGCAACCTATGCGATCACCGCCATCCAGGAAGTCCGATTGCTGGACGCCCTGCAGGAAGCCGCTCAGTTATTGATCTCACAACCCACACGAAAAGTGCTGAACCGCCTGTGTGCGATGGCAAATGATCTGCTCAACACGACCGACAGTGCCATCTGGTTATCGAACGATGCGGGCGAATTACAGCTTGCTTCTTCGAATGGCTCGATGCAGCACAATGAAAAAATCTCGGATGTGCAGGACCTGCCGAATGCTTTGCTGATTCCGCTGCCCGGCGGAGAACAGGCAAAGGAGTTGGGAATGTTCGGGGTGTTCAATCCAGATGCAGGCCTGGAACGAGGCGCCAGATCCGAATGGGATAAAAAAGTGCTGGCATGCCTTGCCAACTACGCGGTTCTGGCTGTGCAGAATGAGGCTCATCAGCGGGCACTGCATCTCTCAGAGGAACAGCATTGGACCGCAGAGACCTTCGCAGCAATGGGCGACATTTCCGCCAACCTGCTGCACAACATGAATAACAAGGTTGGCGCCATCCCGGTCAGGATTCAGGCGATTCAGGATAAGTATCAGCAGATGCTGGAAAACGATCCGTACCTGACGAATAATCTTGCCGAGATCGAGCGGAGCGCAACCGATGCCATGCAGATCGTGCAGGAGAATCTCTCACACCTGCGTCCGATTCGTAGGGAAAGAGTAGACATAGCTCTGTGCATTCAGGAGGCCATTCGCGCAGTGCAGATTCCTGCCTCGGTTCAGATCGAAACGACCGGACTGGAACCTTTGCCCAAAGTCATTGCAGGAGGACAAAGCCTGACATTTGTGTTTCGCAACCTGATCGAAAACGCGCTCACTGCAATGAATGGAGTAGGCACGATTCTGATCCAGGGAAATCATTTGCTCGATGGAGTCGAGATCGCCATCACAGACAGTGGCCGCGGGATTCCAGCCGGATTGCATAACCAAATTTTCGAGCTGAGCTTCTCACGGACCGGGTCACAACCCGGAAAGCTGGGGTTCGGCTTGTGGTGGGTAAAAACATTGATGGCCCGCCTGGGCGGTTCCGTCACCGTGGAGAGTGACGGAGTTCACGGCACAACCTTTCGATTGCGTCTGCCCACCATCCCCGCGGGAGAAAAATGAAAGCACAGGCTCTGCGTGCCCTGGTGGTCGAAGACGATCCTTCGTGGCAACAGCTCATCGGCGAGATTCTCTCGGATTGCGGTTTGGAAGTGGACATCGCCACGAATTTGAAAGAAGCCGAACACAGTCTCAAGGCCAATTCCCACCGCGTCGCGGTAGTGGATCTTTCCCTCTCCCCGAATGACCATAACAACTACGATGGGTTACGCGTTCTGGATGCCGTCCGCCGCCTCGACCCCAATTGCCGCGCCATTCTATTGACCGGTTATGCGACTGTTGAACTGGCCGTCACCACACTGACAGATTATGGCGCCTTCACTTTTTTACGGAAGGAAAGCTTTCACCGCAGCCAGTTCCGCGACATCGTCTATCGGATTCTGGTCAGTCCGCCGATTCGCGCGGGACCGGTTCCTGCTGCCGTCACGACAGGGCCTCCCGCCCCTGCAAAGGAATGGACCGGGCCGCTTCAGAATTCCCGCGAGAAAGCGCTGGTCGTTGAAGATGATGCCGGTTGGAGGAGCATCCTGGATGAGCTGCTCACCGACGCGGGGTTTTCCGTGCGCACGTGTGCGAGCTTCGGCGACGCACTGGGCTATTTGCGCAGAGAGAGATTCTCACTTGCAGTCATCGATCTGTCCCTGCAGGGCGGACTCAACACTCTGCCCCATACCGACCCGGGCAGCTCGAACCGGGAAGGGGTTCAATTGCTTGCGACAACACAGAGCAGCAATATCCCTACCGTTGTCGTGAGCGGCATTTCAGAACCGCAGGAAATCCAGAGGGTGTATTCCGAGTTTAAAATCTCGGCTTACCTTGAGAAACATGCATTCGACCGCGCCGCATTTCGACGTGTGATCGATGAGGCAAAACAGGTACAACGTTCGCAGAGTGAGCTGAGCACGTTAACCGAACGCGAACGGGAGGTGCTGGATTTACTCGCAAAGGGGTTGACGAACAAGGAAATTGCCGAGAAACTGGTGATCACCACCAACACTGTAAAGAGGCATCTAAAGGCAATCTTCGAAAAACTGGACGTACATACGCGCTCTGCAGCCACAGCCAAGGCTACCGGGGAAAAGAATTTCTGAAGTCATAATGTGCAGCCTCGCGCTGAGCGTGTCCTGAGCGGAGCGAAGCGTAGTCGAAAGATCCCGACGAAGCAACCTCGTGGCTCCAAATTACTCGCTTGATGATTCCAGAAGTTTGCATTGTATCTGCTTCCCGATGCTGTGTACCAGGAGAGGGCAAAAAGGTTCAAATTTGCAGGATGGGAGGCATGGTTTCAACAAAAAGAGCGAGTATTCAATCGCGCCTTCATATTTGGCATAGGCGCTCTTAAGAGATGAGCTTTTTGTCCTGGTCAAACAGTATGCCAAAAATGGGATGGCTTTTTCCCTTGACACACTCAGCCAAAATGATAAACTAGTAATAACTGACCAGTCGGTCATGTATTCTGTAAAAGAGTAGCTTATGTCCCCTCGCCCCAATGTCAGCAATGAACGGAAAATTCAGATCATCAAAGCTGCCCAGGATATCTTTACCCAAAAAGGTTTCGATGAAGCGCGCATGGATGATATTGCCGATGAAACGGGATTAAGCAAGGGCACGCTCTATCTCTATTTCAAGAGCAAGGATGATCTCATTATCGCCATTCTGGATCGCATGTTTCAGCGCGAACTCAAACAATTGGAAAATCTCGATCAAACCGAGTTGAGCGCGACCGACGCCGTATGGAAAATGACCGAATTGCTCACCGGCGATATTCATGGATTCATCCGCCTCACTCCCATTGTTTATCAGTTTCTGGCTCTGGCTTTTCGGAACAAATACGTGCAGGGAGCGCTCAAGAAATATTTCAACAGCTATATGGAAATGTTAATCCCGATCATCGAGCAAGGGATTAGATCAGGCGAGTTTCGCAACGTAGAGGCGCGTGAAGTCGCAATCGCGATCAGCGCGATCATCGAAGGAACGCTGCTGTTATGGGTGTATGACAAATCCATCGTAGAACCTGAGCATCACATCCGTTCGGGGATGAAATTGCTATTGGAGGGCGTACAGGTACGCGCATGACCTGCTGTCTCTTGTTTTAATCCGTTACTGGACCAACAAGTCAGTTACTAGAAAGGTTTTAGAAATGCCAAAAGCCATTGTTGACCGTCCCCCAGGCAGATCCTTACGCTTTGGGCTGCGCCTCCCGATCTGGTTATATCGCCTGAAATTGAGCTGGCTGTTGGGAGATCGTTTCCTGATGTTGACGCATACAGGTCGAAAAAGCGGAAAGTCACGTCAGACCATAATAGAAGTGGTTCAGCATGACAACCAAACCGATACGTATTATGTGGTTTCAGGCTGGGGCGAGAAATCAGACTGGTATCAAAATATCCGTAAATCACCAGAGGTTACTGTTCAGGCGGGCAGACGCAAATTCATAGCCCAGGCGGGGCCTGTCCCATACGACCAGGCGGAAGAGATCATGGAAACGTATGCCCGCGAACATCCCGCCGCATTCCGTGAGCTGAATAAGCTATTCCTTGGGAAACGCGTGGAGCCGGGAAAGGATGATGCAGGATATTTGGCAGAAAGAATGCCAATGATCGCTTTTCATCCTGAAAGGACTGTTTAGCCGCCGCAATCAGAGGTAACAGATTGGCTACCAATAAAAATATCTTAATCAGCGGGGCAGGGATTTCGGGATTAACCCTGGCGTATTGGCTGCAAAAGCGGGGATTCTCTCCCACCATCATTGAAAAGCGGCGTGACCTGCATGAGCAGGGCTACATGATTGACTTTTATGGTTCGGGATATGACGTGGCAGAGAAAATGAATCTGATCGAACAACTTGGAGAAAAATCGGGGCAATACCCCATTTCCAAACTTGAGTTTGTGGACGATAAAGGAAAGCCGCGAGCAAGCCTTGACGTGAATAAATTCAGGGAATTATTGGAACATCGATATTTTCCTCTCATGCGCGGGGATTTGGAAACGACCATCTACGAGTCGATCAGGGATGAAGTGCCGATTCGTTTTGGCGTAAGCGCGAACAGGCTCAAGGTCCACGATGAAGCGGTGGAAGTTGAACTATCCAATGGAGAGAGCGAACGTTATGATTTGGTCATCGGCGCAGACGGCATCCATTCCAATATCCGCAGGTTGATGTGGGGGAATGAAAGTCAGTTCAAAAGATTTTTGGGCTTTTATGTGGTATGCAGTGTAATTGATAATGATTTATTCGACAGACCGAATGCTTTCTATGGATATTTCGCGCCGAAAGCGCAGACCACGGTCTATTCGAACAAACAAAACAAACTGGCGCTCTTCTTTGCATTCAAATCTGAATTGCTGAATACACTTGGCCGGAAGGAGCAAATGGAAATTTTCACCAGGAAATTCGGAACGCTTGGCTGGATGACGCCGAAACTGGTGGAGGCGGCGAAGCGTTCGGATGATTTCTTTTTTGACGGTGCCGCTCAAATCGAATTGGAGGATTGGCACAAAGGACGCGTCGCGCTGGTGGGAGATGCCTGCCAGTGCTTGACTCTGCTGGCGGGACAAGGCGCTTCGATGGGGATGGCGGGCGCGTACCTGCTTGCGGACGAATTGTACAAAGCCGACGGCGATTACAATGTTGCATTCCCCGCCTATCAGGAAAAACTTAAGCCAGAGATCGAACGCAGGCAAAAAGAAGCGCGCGGATTGGCTGGCGGGTTTGTGCCAGATAACAGGTTTGGCATTGCCCTGACATATCTCTTCCTGAAGGTGATGTTTATGCCAGGGTTTAGATCGCTATTCAGGAAACAGATCGGCGCGGAGAGTATTATCAAATAGCCTGATTGCGTCACCTCGAGGCACCTGGCGGATGCGGTTCGTTAACCCCTGTACCTATGGTCTTCTCAAAGTCGCTTGACAAAAAGTGCCGTGTTACGGGGAGAGCACAAATTCTGACCGTATCCTGTATAATTTTCAACCATGGTCGCCAAGGCATTTATGCAAACCTTACTCTGCGTTTTGCTCCTTCAGGCATGCAGTCCAACGCCAATTCAAACCATAAAACGTGAGCCAAGCGCATCAGCGGAACCAACTCTGGGTGCTTTTATAGAATCTACCGCGGTGCCAATGCCAACGGCGACTGATACAGCTATTCCAACAGTTTTCGGGACACCACTGCCAGACTACAAAACGATCTCTATCCCAAGAGATGCAGTCGCTGGAATGCAAGTTGATCACCAATATCAATTCACTTCCAAGCAAGCCCCCTATTGACGTAATTAATTATTATCAGCAGATCCTTCCGCAGCTTGGTTGGGAAATCCAGAACATATCAGCTGTTGAATTTAAGGATAAAGACGCGGCCTTTATCTGCATGGCGTTATCTCAAACCGACGGTCCTTTTCAAGCTGGCTTCTGTGCTTCAAAAGAAGCAAGTGATGGACTTACATATGTAAGGATTACTGTCTATATCACTGATTAGCAGGAAAGGTTGATAGATGGAAACGAGCCAAACTGGCTATCTCTATCACTGGGTCCCGGCTGATTTGAAAGGTCATATCTTGTATCCCCTCAATCAGCTCAAAAGCATCTATCCATCCCTGTATGTTACGAAGGCTGCCAAATATCAAAATCGCGAAGCGGTTATGCAGGCTCGTCTTCCCCTGTTGGACTGTCTGTGGAATGATGTACTCCACTTTTCCCCGGTGCATCCAGGTAAGGTTCAAGAGGCTTTAGCGGAGGCTGGATTTGGACGCAAACCGCGTCGCTACTTCGAAGTCGATCCACTTGCAAAAGGGTTTAATGCCACCAATGCCGGTATCTTTTTACACCAACGGCTCAATCTGGATGACCAGCAGTTTCAGTTGGAGGAAGCCGATTTTCGGGTGTTCCATGCCGAAGAATTAAGTTCGCTTGGGGAAATTCCAGCCGCAACTCTGGCGTATTATCGGGAGATGTTTGAACAGGGAAAGCGTCCTTTGGTCTATTTGTATGTCCCCCATGTTCTCTATCAGGGTAGGCTGGATATTGGCGATGTGAATATCATGGAGGTGTATTAAAGCCAGATTTTTCAGGCGAAATTCAGCTTTCAATGCTCCTGCCAAGCGAGAGTGCCAAAATGAACTACCCCGTCCGCTTGCGGCGGGGTAGTTCATTTAGAGATAGTTATCATGAGAGTGTTTATCAGGAAGATGCTGTATGGATTCTGAATTTACTATTACCTTCGGCAACAGCTACGCCAAAGCCATAAAACTGCCCACCGATCTTAAGCTGACAGCTGCATTTTTTGGGCGAGGTCTGCACGGTTTCGGGCTGCCACGATCTCAGCCATAATGGACATGGCGATCTCTTCCGGCGTCCCGGCACCGATCCCGAGACCGATCGGTCCATGCAGGCGATTCAACTGCGCTTCGGTAATCCCTTCATTTAGCAGGCGCTGGCGGCGTTTGGCCTGTGTCGTTTTACTGCCCAGCGCGCCAACATAAAATGCCAGGCTGGGTAATGCTATTTTCAGGGCGGGATCATCCAGTTTGGGATCATGCGTAAGCATGGCAACGGCTGTTGACCTCGTGATCGGAATTTGCTGGAATGCCTCCTGAGGCCACAGAGAAATCAGCTTGTCCACATTTGGAAACCTCATCTCGTTGCCAAACGCGCTGCGTGGGTCGATGACCACTGTTCGGTAACCCAATGTCTTCGCCAACGCCATCAAGGCAATCGTAATGTGGACTCCTCCTACCGCGACCAGTGTCGGCGGCGGCAGGATCACTTCTATGAATACTTCAACATCGTCGTTCAGCATTGCACGCCGCGATTCGCCTTGTGTTAACGTCTCTTTTGCGATCCTTATTGCAGGCGCATCCAGTTGGTCGTTGATCCCTCCAGTTACACTGCCATCGTCTCGTACAAGTATCTCACGCCCCATCCATGCAGCGGGTCCGCGCACTACAGTGACATTCACTGCGGACTGCTCCTGCTCCAGCACAGACTGCAAAGAGTTGAAATAATTCAGGTTAAGTGGCTGTACGAAGATATCGATGCTCCCCCCGCAGGCAAGTCCCACTTCCCAGGCTGTTTCGTCGGCCACACCAAAGTGCAGCATCTGCGGACGATCTGATTTCAATACTTCAACCCCTGTATCGAAGACCGCGCCCTCGACGCAGCCGCCGCTCACGGAGCCAGTGATCTTTCCGTCCGGCGTGATCGCCATCTTCGCGCCCGCACGGCGCGGCGAGGATCCCCACGTTTGAATGACGGTTGCAAGCGCAATGGATTTGTTCCCACTTGCAAGCCAGTGGTCCAGGTCAGATAAGATATCGCGCATGAGGTTCTCCGTTAATAACGATCCAGGCTTGCCAGTCGATCCGCTAAATCCTCCAGGCTTGCCAGGTTATGCACAGGCAGAAAATGGTCGATGTGAGGCAGAGCGGCTTGTATGCCGCGAGTGAGAGGCTCGTACTCCGCCGCGCCAAGGAGCGGGTTTAACCAAATGACG
Organism: Anaerolineales bacterium; assembly: GCA_035250835.1. GTDB lineage: Bacteria > Chloroflexota > Anaerolineae > Anaerolineales > Villigracilaceae > Defluviilinea. The sequence goes on along the minus strand of DATFET010000275.1, from coordinate 558 downwards.
AGGTGACAGTTCCGTTTCAAACGTGCCATCTCGCGGCTCAGAAGTTCCACATCGCCTCGATCCCAGCCATCGCTGATGATGAGCACCACTGCGCCGCGTCCGAGCACCCGCCGGCTCCATTCAAAGTTGAAATATTTCAGCGACTCGCCAATCCGCGTCCCACCTGCCCAATCGTGGACGATCGCGCCGACATCTTTGAGCGCGCGGTCCAGGTCGCGGGTTCGGAGTGGACGCGTGATCCGAGTCAGACGCGTGCTGAAGACAAATGCCTCCACAGGCTGGGTAAGAGCCGAGTTCATCCCATAAATAAAATGGAGCAGAACCCGCGTGTAACGTTCCATCGAGCCGCTGATATCCGCAAGGATCACCAGCGAGCGCGGTTTCCACTTTGGCTCGCGATAGGACCAGCTGAATATCTCTCCACCCGCGCGCAGGCTTTTGCGCAATGTACGGCGCAGGTCGAGCATTTCGCCTTTCCCTGGATGCCTTCGACGCGTACGCCGCTCACTGATCTTCCATTGCAAATGTGCCATCAATTCCTTTACCGCCTTAGACTCT
>DATFET010000261.1:0-8875 GCA_035250835.1 Anaerolineales bacterium | reverse complement strand
TGAGGAGGTCACTTTCGATATTGGTACGGCCTATGAGAATGGAGTAAAAAAATTCGTCACCTTCACCGGAGGGGATGGGAGGATCATCACTGCCTTTCAGGTTACATTCGAGGATGAGAGCGAGGCCTGTCTCGTGGACGCGGTGACGGTTCTCTCCACGCTTACGTCTGTTCCCGTTTCACAGGCCACACCCGCCCCTTGATGGGGATATCAAAATCTCAAGGGAAAATTGTGACCCGATCCCTCAGGAACGTTTTCACAGCACTTCTGTTTTGCGGACTCTTCCTCAGCGTGCGCGGCGCGTCGGCTGAACCGGTCGATGCACCACTCCGAGCAGTGACGCCATTCCTCTATCCTCCGTATCCCGGCTCTGCCTCACAGGAATCGGTCTTCGATCATTCCACGCCTAACTATACCTTCGACAATCGCATCGTAGCTTTTACAGGTGACGTTGCCAACAAGAACTGTCCCTCGCCGGCGCCGCCCGGGACGCCTCCGCCGCGGCCCGGGATATGTAATGCCGGCGAAGGAGGCTACTGGTCCTACAGCCTGGGGGATTGGGTCTATTACGATGGACACGACGGTATAGATTTTGGCATCTCGTACCGTCCCATCTACGCCGCGGCGGACGCGGACCAGATCGTTTATGCCGGCTGGTGGGACCCGCAGAACCACAAGGTCAACCTGGGCATCTATGTCCGTTTGCATCACTCGAACGGTTATAACACCTACTATGGACACATGAGCTCTGTATCGGTGCAGGCCTGCTCGCCTGTCGGATGCACCTTTGTCCCGCATGGCGAGATGCTGGGGATCAGCGGCACGACCGGCAATTCCAGCGGCCCGCACTTGCATTTACTCGTCCGCAACCCGGCTGGCCGCTCTGTGGACCCGTATGGCTGGCGGGGAAGCGGCACTGATCCATGGATCCACAACCAGGCGGAATCCCTATGGGTGGCATATCCCTCCCTGGAATACTATGGAGCCAGGGTCTATCCATCCGGCCCTGTGCTCACCTATCCGCCCGCGCAGCCGACCGGTTTTCTCGTGGACGATGGAGCGTCCGGCTTTGACGAAAACCCCGACCATTGCTGGAACGATATTGCTGTCAGCGGCACACAGGGCGGGATCATGCGATATTCGCGGGCGCGGTCCAGCGCGCCGACCTGCACCGCCCAATGGAGTTTGCCCGCGGCTGCACACGATGGGTTCTATGCCATCTTCGTCCGCATCCCGCCGCAGCGCGCTACCACGGAAGGCGCAATCTACACCATCCGCCATGCGAGTGAAACGGATACGGTTGTGGTCAACCAGGATGTCTTCCCAAACATTTATTATGTTACCGATGGATGGCTGTACATAGGAAAATACAATTTCAGTGGCGAAGGTGAAGAATACATCGAGCTGACAAATCGCACGCAGGACGACATCGCCACGACTGACAGTCTTTTCGTCGGCGCGGACGCGGTTCGATTCGTGTTCCAGGGAGATACGCCTCCGACCCCACTCACGCCGGTGACTGTGACCTCGACGAATACGCCCTCGATTACACCTACACCCACGATCACGCGTACACCGACGAATTCTCCAACCCCCACGCTGACGCGTACGCCCACTGCCACGCCAACTCCTTCGCGAACACGGACTCCCACGGCAACGCGCACATCCACTGCTACAGCTACACCTTCGCGAACGCGTACTCCTACCCGCACTCCGACAATGACACGAACACCCACGGCGACGCGTACCCCAACGATGACACGAACTCCTACACCCACCCGCACGCCGACGTTTACGCGTACGCCGACTCCAACGCGCACAGCCACTTTTACACGGACTCCATCCCGGACTCCGACGATGACGCGTACCTCCACAGCAACGCGCAGGCCGACTCTAACGCGGACTCCTACACCCACACGTACACCAACCCTTACCCGAACTCCGACACGGACGCGTACGCCCACCCCAACGCGCACAGCCACTTTTACGCGAACTCCTACCCGCACACCCACGTCCACACGCACAAGGGCTCCTACCGCCACACCGCAGTACACCCTGGTCAACGTGTATTTTGTCAACCGCTTCCGCTTGAACAACAATCTGCCGCCATTCGAAGTAGCGGGAGATCGCTGGGTGCCCTCCAACGACATTATTGGTGCGGTACTGGATGAATACTTTGAGGGTCCGGGTGCAACGGAGAGATTTCAATACGGCTGGATCGCCATCTATGACGGTTTCACAGGCTATAGCAAAATCGAGATCGTCAATGGCATTGCCCATCTCTACCTGACGGGCGCGTGCGAACCCGCGAGTCCGGACTACACCATTGCTGACATACTGACCTATAACCTCAAGCAGTTCCCGGAGGTCGAGTACGTCAAGATTTACGATGAAAATGGTCTCACACAGGATCCCGTTGGCATAAGCGATTCTGTCCCCATGTGTTTGGAGCCATAGACGTCAGAAAATAAAATTCAGTAAATCACAGAATGAGGAGTATAAGCCCGAAAACAGGGATGCGGGCGCCGAAGGACCCGCATCCCTGTTTTCGGGTATTCCATTAACTTTTGCATCCATTAAAGAAATAGTTCTAAAGGTTGGTTGCGGAGAGGCCGATCGGGGATTAATATTCAATCCAGCAAGGAGAAATCAGTGAAACGCCGTCATTTGATTTTTACCTTTATATTTGTCGTTTATATTTCAGCCTGTAATATGCCGGGGGCTACAGCAACAGAGATCCCCAGCACTCAGCCGACGCTGGATATTCCCATCACGGGTGGGACAACTCCCACAGCGGTCCCGATCGAGACTCTCCTCCAGGTAGTGGAACTGCCAACGGCAACGTCCACTTCCACGCCATCGGTGACGCTGGCTTCAGCGCGCGAGCAGCCTGTCAACTGCCGCTTTGGACCGGATGTGTCCTATGCGATCGTTGGCGCGTTGATCGTGGGCAGGCAGGCGGAGGTGATCGGGAAAAATATCGATGTCACCTGGGTCTACGTCCGCAACCCGAGCGACCCATCCACCAATTGCTGGCTGTATGTCGATTTGCTCAACCTGGAAGGCAACGTGGATTTGCTTCCAGTTGTCGGTTCGCCGGAGATCATGGTCACCGGCATCCGGGTCAGCATCGAGCCGCCTGCCATGAATGTGGCCTGTGACGCCTTCCCGCAGAGTGTCATCATTACTGCAGAGATCACCACAAACGGTCCATCTATTGTGACCTGGTACTGGGAATCCAGTGTGGGAATCACATCCGCCCAGAAACAAGTGCTGTTCGAAGCCGGCGACACGAAAATTGTGCAGGATTATTATCAGATGGACCGAGCCGGGGATTATTCCATCCGGGTACACAGTATCCTGCCAAATCTCACTGCTGGTGAGGCAACTTTCAAGGCAATCTGCACGCCGTAAGGCAAAAAAAGCATAAAAACCATCGTTTGTAGGGCCGTTACGGGCGGAGGATAGTTTGACTCTGTAAGGAGTCAGACAGGTTCCTTGATATATAATCATCTATCAACGGAGCCCGCATGAAGCATATCCTCCTGGCAATGACGAGTCTGGTCCTGGCGGCCTGCACCCCTTCCGTATCTTCCTTTACAACCAGGCAGGTCGACAAACTGGCTGAAATCCGGGCACGCGGCACACTGGTCGTTGCCACTGACGCCGATTATCTGCCTCAATCGCGCCTGATCCCCGGCTTGCAGCCTGCCAGCGATACAAAATGCGAGCCGACCCAGTATGCTGCCAATCAGTTCGAAGGGTTCGACGTGGACGTTGCCCGGGTTGTGGCAGACCGACTGGGGGTGGAGCCCTGTTTTGTCACGCCGCCCTGGAGCCGGCTCGTGGCCGGGAATTGGGGTGATAACTGGGATGTTCAGATTGGCTCAGTTGCCATCAATTATGACCGCCTGAAGTATCTGCACTTTGCACAGCCTTATTACGCCACGCCAACTGTCATTCTCGTCCATGAAGACAATACCTCTTATAAAGTTATTGAAGATCTTTCCGGCAAACAGATCGGGGTATGCGCCGGCTGTACTTTCGAAAATTATTTACGGGGCACGCTTCGTATCCCCGGTCAGGAAATAGAGTACCATATCCAAAACGCCCAGATCGTTGCTTTTGAGAATGAAGACCCGGCAATACAAGCCCTTTCACTCGGCGATGGGGTCGAGCTGGATGCGGTCATGAACATCCTGCCCAAGGCGCGCGCTGCGATCGAGGTCGGCAGTCCTGTAAAAATACTCAATGGACCGGTTTTATTTACTTACGCTTCCATAACACTGGACCGCACAAGCCGCCGGGACGAGGAGCGATTGCTGGCAGAGCTCAACAGGATCGTCCAGGAGCTGCATAAGTCAGGAAAGCTAAAGGAAATTCCCCTGCATCACCAGGGCATGGATCTGTCTCAGGAAGCCGCATCATTCGATCTTGCCGCATTAAACCAGTAACCCCAGATATGCACCACTTGTCTTCCCTGTTTCAGCAGCACAATATACGGACCAGGCTGGTCATCTACTACACCACCTTTGCCCTGCTTACACTGCTTGCGGTTATTTATTTTTCCTATCAGCAGGCAGTCAAGTCCCTGCAGGCAAACATGGAGGATAAGCTGGGGGTCATCGCTGAGCTGCAAATGAACGACCTGGATCGCTGGCTGGATGAACAGCAGCGTTATGCAATTTTTTTGGCAAGCCTTCCGGAACTGCGTTCCTATTCGGGAACACTTTTGGATGATCATGTATCGGATGCGGGGCGGATGCTTGCTCATAGCGAGCTCACTGACCTGCTCAGTATTATCGTCCAGCGCACGACCGATTTTCAGGATATTCAGATCATCGACTTGAACGGGGATATTGTTGTATCCGCGATTCTCGACAACAACGGTATATCTCAGGCTGACCAGCCTTATTTTACCGAAGGCAAAAGCAGGACCTTCGCGCAGCCTTTTTATGAGTCCCAGCTTTTGGGCGGGACCACTCTTACGGTCGCCACGCCACTCTTTGATAACTCTCAAAAACGTGTTGGGGTTCTTGCATTGCATTTCAATATGAAACGCGTGGACGATATCTTCGATAACGGCCGGGGAATGAATGAGACAGTCGAGAGTTACCTTGTTGGTCCCACTCGCAAGTTCATCACCGGCGATCCGATCATACTGGCACAGTCGCAGGTTCCCGAATCGCCCGGGATCCTTGCCGCGTTGGATGGCCAGGAAGGGAGTGCCTTTTATACCAACCATAACGGCGTCCCCGTCATGGGCAGATATTTTCGGATGCCTGAATACAATTCCGCGCTGGTCGTCGAAATGGATGAAGAATCCGCTCTGTTGCCTGCCAGGGAGTTAGCCTTCAATATCGCCATTACGGGTTTGATCCTTTCTGTTCTTCTGATCATCGTCGTTATTCTGATGGCCCAACGGATTACTGCGCCTTTGCGCTCGCTCAGCGAGACGGTGTCACGCGTTTCTGAAAGGAAGACGCACGTTCCGACAGCGGTCACTTCGGAGGATGAGGTTGATACCCTTGCCCGGGCATTTAACTCCATGACGGACGAGCTTAATGAGACACTTGAAGGCTTGCAGGAGGAATTACGTGAACGAAAGCAGGCACAGGCAGAGCTCCTGCAATTCCGAAAAGTCATGGATGAATCCAGTGACGCCCTGTATTTGGTCGATCCTGAGACCGGCCGTTATATTGACTTTAATAAAAGCGCCTATGAACGCCTCGGCTATAGCCGCGAGGAATTAAGCCAGATGAGTGTGATTGAAGTTGCCGAGCATCTTCAAAATCTGCAGCACTGGCGCAAAAGAGTGAGCCTCGTCCGCAAAAGTGGAGAATTGATATTTGAGTCCGTTTATCGCCGTAAGGATGGAACGTCATTCCCGGTCGAGGTCAGTGCCCGTATGCTGGCTTATGGACAGGGAGAGGTTCTTGTGGCCTCGGTCCGTGATATCACGGAAAGAAAACTTTCAGAAGTCGCGTTACGTGAAAGTGAGGAGCGCTTCCGCAAGGTATTTCAGTCCAGCCCGGTGGCGATCTGCATCACCACCCTGGAAGAGGGACGTCTACTGGATGCCAACTATGCCTACTGGGATTTGACCGGTTACAAACCTGATGAGTCGCTTGGGCGGGATGCAAATGAATTAAAAATGTGGGATGTCCCACAGGAGCGCGTTGCATTTATCAAGGATTTAAAGCTTCGCAAATCCCATTTCAATCCCGATGATTATTTCTATCACACGAATGGGAGTGCAAAACAGGTCATTTCCTTTTATGAATTGATTCGTATTGGGAACCAGGATTGCATCCTCGCCATGTTTTACGATATGAGCACCCAGAAACAAACCATGCAGGCTCTTCAGCAGAGCGAAGCGCGTATTCGGGCACTCCTCAGTGCATTTCCAGATATGGTGATGGAGGTTGCCCCGGACGGAAGGATCGTCCATATGGTTCCCCCCAAAGATACAGGAACATTGATGACCCAGGAGCGATTTGTTGAAAAGCATGTTAAAGATGTATTTCCGGAAAGCGCGGTCTCACAAACTCTTTTTGCCATTCAGAGAGTTGTTGAAACTGAGCAAATGAATGTGTATGAGTTTGAATCTGGTATGGGTGGAATCCTGCGGGTGATGGAAGCCCGACTGGTAGCCAGTGCCAGCAGTACGGTGCTCATGCTCGTGCGGGATATCACCCAGCGTAAATGGATCGAGTCGGAGCGTGAAAAACTGATCAACGAGCTCGAGGCAGGCAACAGGGAATCGGAAACCCTGCGGGAGAGCCTTGCCAGCATTGTGGGTACATTCGAGTTTACTGAGATCATTCAGCGAATCCTTGAACAGATCAAGCGCGTGATCCCATACGATACTGCCTCCGTCTGGACAATTGAAGAGGGTCAGCAGGTCATCATCAGCGGCGTGAATCTGCCGCCTGAGATCGAGGTACCCGGTACGACTTTCCCGGTGGATGATGGGAATTCCGCCTATCCGATCCTGATGGGACAGGTCCCCTACATTTTGAATAACAACGTGCAGGAGGAATTGCCGGATTTTCAGATGGAGCCGCATACCTACGTGAATTCATGGCTGGCGATCCCACTCAAAACACGCGGAAAAATTATCGGCTTGATCGCTCTGGATGGAAAGAGCCAGGATCAATTCGATGAACATCATTCTGAATTGGCAGTTGCATTCGCCAATCAGGTTGCCATTGCGCTGGATAATGCCCGCCTGTTCTCAGAGCTGCAAAACGAACTGGAAAAACGCAGGAATTTGATTGCCGAGCTTGAAATCAAGAATGCCGAGTCTGAAACCCTGCGCGAAAGCGTCGCGATCGTCGCTGCCACACTCGAAAAATCGGAGGCAATTGACCGCATCCTGGAACAATTGGAAAGGGTCGTGCCATTCGACAGCGCCTCGGTCCAATTAATTAACGGGAATACACTGGAGATGGTCAGCTCGCGTGGCTTTGATCTAAGTCTCGTCCCAGCGGAGAACTGCTTTGATTTGAATGAAAACGAGCCGGCTTACCCGGTGATCCAGGGGAGCGTACCATACGCCCTCTATGACGAGGTCCAGGATGCCTTCCCCGCCTTTAGAGTATTTCCACATAACCGTATCCATGCCTGGATGGCTGTCCCCCTGAAAGTTAAAGGGGAGGTTCTGGGCATCATTGCCCTCGATGGCTATCAGCCAGCGAAATTCTCTGAAAGGCATGCACAGCTGGCTGTGGCTTATGCCAATCAGGTGGCAATCGCCCTTGAGAACGCGCGCCTGTTCTCTGACTTGCAGACTGAACTGGGTATTCGGAAGAATCTCATCGTCGAACTGGAGAACAAGAATGCCGAACTGGAACGTTTCACCTACACGGTCTCTCACGACTTGAAATCGCCTCTATTTACGATCCGTGGTTTTCTCGGCTACCTGGAACAGGATACTCTGAGCGGCAACCATGAACGGTTGACTGTCGATATCCAGCGTATCACCGACGCTACGGATAAAATGCACAGGCTGCTGAATGAACTGCTCGAGTTGTCGCGTATCGGGCGGATCAAGAATGAATCGACTGTTGTTCCATTCGGAGAAATCGCGCACGAGGCTGCAGAACTGGTGGCCGGCCATATTTTGGAGCGCGGGGTTAGCGTACAAATTGACGATGGAATGCCGGCTGTTTACGGTGACCGCCCTCGCTTGGTGGAGGTGATGCAGAACCTGCTGGATAATGCCTCCAAGTTCATGGGTGTCCAGAGGAAACCGCTTATCCATGTCGGTCAGCAGGGTACCGATATGGAGAGCGGCGGGTCGGTCTTTTTCGTCCGCGATAATGGCATCGGAATTGCCCCGGAACACTTTGAGCGGGTGTTCGGCCTGTTCAACAAACTTGATCCGAAAAGCGATGGCACGGGCATTGGGCTCGCCCTGGTAAAGAGGATCATCGAAGTTCATGGGGGCAGGATCTGGGTCGAGAGTGAAATCGGTAAGGGGACGACATTCTTCTTCACGCTTCCCACACAGCCGCAGCTTGATTCCGTTATATAATACATTATCCCAGCCCAGGAGCCTCGCACCATGAAGAGAGCCGTCAGCATCAGCATTGGTTCATCGAAACGCAACAAGGCGGTGGAAGTGACGCTGCTCGGTGAACAGGTCAGCATCGAGCGCATCGGCACGGACGGTGACATGGAGGCTGCCGCATTGAAATTCAAGGAGCTGGATGGCAAGGCGGATGCCTTCGGCGTGGGCGGAGCAGATCTTGGCGCGCTGGTGGATGGGAAGTGGTATCCCTTCTATTCTGTGAATCCTATGGTACGCTTTGTGGAGAAGACGCCACTGGTCGATGGAGGCGGGCTAAAGAATACACTTGAAAATAAAGCC
>DATFET010000260.1:0-4532 GCA_035250835.1 Anaerolineales bacterium | reverse complement strand
TGTTCTTGACACTCCAGACGGCGTCAAAATCGGTACGCGTGCCCAGGGATGAGCCATTCGCAGGACTGACACTGAGGATCTGGCAGGCATAATTGGAGGAGCTGGATCCGCTGCCTCCACCGCTGCTGATAAATGTAAACGTGGGAACAACGGCCAGTGTAGGTGTCGACAGGATGAACACCACAGTTGAGGTGGCTGTTGGCGAAGGTGTGACAGTCGGCTGTGTGGGCGTCATCGAAGGAGTAAAGGTAAGTGTAGGCCGGGCTGCAGCTGTTTGAGTGGAAGCGACATTTGCAGTCTGCACAATAAAAGTGTTGATCTCATTCGGGTCAGACGTGGGAAACGGTGTCGCAAATGTCGGCCCACACGCCAGGACAAATACGACCGTTAGGAGCAGGTACAGGAACTTTGCTTTACGTGTTGACATATGACCTCTTCCACACCCGAAATGGATCGGGATGCAATTGAGCCTCTATTTTTCGACGACGATCGCAGTGTATGGATAGCACAAAGGTCCTTCGACCATATAAACCATGACGTAGGTCCCTTCCTGATCAGGGGCGACCGCATCGAAACCGACCACAAACTGTTCGCCCGGATCCAGGGCGGGCAGTTCCACAATCCGGTCGGCCATCAGCTTATCGCCGTGGCTGAATTTCAGATCCAGCCCGGCGCGCAATGGCTTGGTACCGTTATTGAAAATCGTCCACTTGATATCGAACCTGTCGCCTGGCTTGTAAATCGTATTATCCCTGGGCCGGCGATCCATACTATCGCATGAGAATTCCGGTTTACTCGTGGTGCCGCCCCCGCCGCCTGAGGGAACTGTTGTGGGCAGAGGAACAGCTGTAGCAGTATCGATCGGAGGAACCGCAGTTGGCGTGTCAACTGCGGTTGCAGTGGGCAGCGGGGTGGCTGTGTCGAGCGGCTGCGCCTCGGCAGTCTCCAGATTCTGGGAGGCGACGGTCAGCGCAACGGAGGTGGCGACAAGATCTTCGATCTCCTCAGGGCTCGGCGTAGGAGCCGGCGCAGGGGCACATGCTGCCAGCAGGAAGATGATCGTAATCGTTGTGAATAGAATTTGTCTTGTGGAATATTTCATGCGTTTCTCCTTCGTTTGTTCATTGCTCGGTAGGTTTTGAAGAACCATCCCCAATTCCCAGAGGCTGCCATTTCTTTTCATCCTTGAGGCGGTGTTGAATGCCCTGGCGGTCATGGATATCGTCGAAGCCTTCCGGCTTGATGAACATCTGGTCGCCTTCGAGCAATCCGTGGACACCAGCCTGCCCGGGTTCTGGCCGTTTCTCGCCTTTGAACTTGGCTGCTTCACTGGGAAGGTAATCGGTTGGCTCTTCGTAGGCGGATACGTAACCTTCATAGTTACGCAGGATGACCTTATGGTCGGACATGCTCAGCAGGTAGTTGGGCATGACAGGGATCTTCCCGCCACCACCGGGCGCATCCACGATGTATTGCGGCACGGCATAGCCAGAAGTATGTCCGCGCAGGCCTTCCATGATCTCGATGCCTTTTGCGACAGGGGTACGGAAATGACCCGCGCCTTCGACCAGGTCACATTGATAGAGATAGTACGGGCGCACACGAATTCGGACCAGGTCCTGGACGAGCTTGCGCTGGATGTGGACGTTGTCGTTCACTCCTGCCAGCAGGACCGACTGGTTCCCGAGCGGAATCCCTGCCCTGGTAAGACGGTCACAGGCTTGTTCCAGTTCCAGCGAAATTTCATTCGAGTGGTTGACATGGATGTTCAGCCAGAGCGGATGGTATTTGGCAAGCGTATCGCACAATTCCTGTGTGACGCGCATGGGCATAAAGACCGGGACGCGCGAACCAATGCGGACGATCTCGATGTGCGGGATTTCGCGCAGTCGGGTAAGCAGTTCCTCCAGGATTTTGGGGGCAAGCACAAGCGGGTCACCACCCGAGAGCAGTACGTCCCGTACCTGCGGCGTCCGCTTGAGGTACTCGATCTGCATCTCGAATTCCTGGCGGTTGAAGGTCTGACCTGGGTCACCGACGATGCGCGAGCGGGTGCAGTAGCGGCAGTACGAGGCGCACTGTGTCGTCACGAGCATGAGCACCCTGTCCGGGTAGCGGTGGACCAAGCCGGGCACCGGCGAGTGGCGATCCTCCGCCAGAGAGTCCTCCATCATGGCGGTGAAGGACTGCATCTCTTCCGCGAGTGGAATGACCTGCTTGCGGATCGGATCATCCGGATCGTCCGGGTCGATCAGCGAGATGAAATAAGGTGTGATATCGACGCGGAACAGTCCGCTGGTGTTCAACGCTTTTCGTTCCGAATCGCTAAGCGGCAGGACCTTTTCGATCTCCTCAACTGTATTCAGGCGATGGCTCAACTGCCAGCGCCAGTCGTTCCACTTCTCATCGGGAACGTCTGTGTAAAGGGGGGCACGTTTTGAAACAAACGGGGTAGGCATGGGATTTTCCTCCGATAAAATTTTAAGTCTGAGGGGAAACAGTCATTACAAGTAAAGCAGGCAGTGCGGAGGATCATGATCGGGTCTGAAAAAGCCAGCAAATTTCATTTGGCTCACTGGGATTTTCCATGAAAGACCTCCATTCATGGCAAAGCCTGGAGAAGTCTTTATCTTCATACGGTTATTGTAAGAGCAAACAAAAGGCTGGTCAATGACTCCATGAGTAGGGGAAGTTTTAAGACCATTTATAATCCTGACGGAACCAATTCTCAATGAATGGTGTACACAATCTAAATGACCTCTCCGGAGAGGCTTGATTGGATGAATCCACACTAGTCCGTCACGCGGCAAATGGGGACGCGGCGGCCTGGGAATCGCTCATGGTGACACACCAGGAAGCGGTCTTCCGGCTTGCCTATCTCCTGCTTGGCGATCCTGACGATGCAGAGGATACCGCCCAGGAATCCTTTCTGCGCGCCTGGAAGGCACTCGGGAGTTTCGATCCAACGCGTCCCCTCCGCCCATGGCTGTTGAGCATCACCGCAAACCTGGCGCGCAACCGTCGGCGGTCGGCAGGCAGATATTTCGCGGCGTTGATGCGCGCCTTCCGTGACGAACCAGCTTCCGAGGCTATCGAAGAACAGAGCGCGCAGAATTTCCAGGCCCAAGAGCTCTGGAAGGCAGTTGAAAAGCTGAGCACCCTCGACCAGCAGATCGTCTATCTGCGCTATTTTCTGGACCTTCCGGTTGCCGAGACTGCACAAATTTTGCAGGTCGCAGAGGGAACAGTCAAATCGAGGCTAAGCCGTGCCCTCGAAAAACTGCGCCGGGTGGTCCAGCAGGATTTCCCGGTTCTGGCCGACAGGCGTGAAGGACGCAATACATGAACGAAATGGATTTCGAGACACAACTGCGATCGATTGCCAGCGGGATGCAATATCCACCCACGCCGGACATTGCCGGCTCCGTTGCCGCGCGTCTGCGTACCCCGAACCGTCCACGCCTCGTCAAGCGGACATTTGCCCGCTCGCTGGTCATTGCGCTGATTCTGCTCACGAGTCTCATGATCATCCCGCCTGTGCGTGCTGCAGTGATCGAGTTCATCCAGATCGGCATCGTGCAAATCTTCCGCCCCGACCCGGCTCCGGCGCCTACAGAGATTCCCTCGACGATGATTCCCCAGACCGCAACACCCGCTCCAACCCTGCCGTCTTTGATTCCCCTGCTCGAGGACATGGCTGGCGAAACATCTCTGACAGGCGCACAACAGCGAACCGGGTATCCAATCCTGCTTCCGTCTTATCCTCCCGAGCTGGGAGAACCGGATCACGTATTTGTCCAGGATGCGGATGGTCCCATGACGATCCTTGTCTGGATCGACCGACAGAACCCCAATCAGGTACTGATGAGCCTGCATCTCATCCCGGAAGGCAGCTGGGCAATCGAGAAGTTTTCACCGGCGATCATCCAGGAGACAGAGGTCAGTGGTCAGCGCGCGGTCTGGACGGTCGGACCGTATCCAATACGGCTGTTCAATGGCGACCTGGAGTTCCGCCGTATGATCAACGGTCACGTGCTGATCTGGGAGGAGGATGACATTACGTATCGTCTCGAAACGGATGCCTCTCTTGAAGAAGCAGTCAGGACCGCAGAATCTCTGGAGCCCACCCCATAGCGAGCTGGAACCAAACCTTCCCTAGCGGTGTATGGGGATTAAATAGCTGCACCTAAGGAGGTACGAATGTTTTCTCGAGTACGCTTATCACTTGCACTCGCACTATTGCTTTCGCTTCTCATTACCCTCCCGGCATTGGCGGGGGGTTGGGCGGTCATCACACTGGACGAATTGCCGTCTAACGTTGTGGCGGGCGAGCCGTTGACTATCGGCTTTACAGTCCTGCAGCATGGCAAAACACCCATGACCGGTCTCGAGCCAACCATCACTGCCAATCTATTCAAGGATGAAGAGTTCGTCGTCATTGCTGAGCCTGAAGGCAAGCCGGGTCACTACACGGCGACCCTCACGTTTCCGAAAGAGGGTGATTGGCAATGGTCCATCCAGGCCTTCACCAT
>DATFET010000255.1:0-6821 GCA_035250835.1 Anaerolineales bacterium | reverse complement strand
CAGTTGAAACAGATTGAGCTCTCTCCCTTCTTTGCAGTCACACAATCGACTGATGAACCAAACAGCCTGGCGGATGGACTGCTGGTCTCTCATATCCGTTACCAGGGATTCCAAGGGAATATCCGGGCGACCACCCGGCCTGTGAGTTTTGACGCTTCTGCGCTTTCTGCCATTATCTCTCTGCCGGAATTTGAGTCATGGCGGGCAAATGGCGGTCTGATCGTGAGCGATTCACTGGGAAGCCAGGCAGTCCGTGATTTTTACACGCAGGGGGGTGAGACTTTCCAGCCGCGCTGGGTTGCACGCGACGCCTTCATGGCCGGCAATGATTTACTCTATCTGGGTAATATCACCCTGGACAGCCAGGAGGATGACACCTACACAGCCACCGTGAGGGTGCTGGAGTTTTTTACCCAGGAATACAACAGCGATCCTGCCTTCGCCCAGTTGGTGGACGCGGCTGTGGCGAGGATCCTTGCTCAAAAGTTTGGCATGTATGATCTCTTCACAGTTTCAAATGTGCTTGCCCCGGCTGACAGGCTGGCGGGTATTGGCGCGTCGGAGCAGGCGATGTTCGAGGTGGCGCGCAGCTCGGCAACGTTGATCAGCCCGGACCCGCAGGAATTGAATACCTTGCTGCCCGCGCCGCCCGGACAGAATGACCGGATCGTATTCCTGAGCGATACGCAAACCTATCAACAGTGCAGCCTGTGCGCGCCTCAGGATGCTTTTTCCACGTACGCGCTTCAGGATATGGTCGAGCGCCTGTATGGTCCCAATGGGAGCGGACAGGTCTTCTCCAGCCGCTTAAGCTCCTATCCGTTTACGGAACTCGAACTGATGCTGAACGGCGAATCCAAGGAGAATATCGAGCCCTCTCTGGAGCGCGCCAATTGGATCGTGATCTCTTTGACCGATGTGAGCAATGGACAGGTCGAGCTGCTGCGCCGCTTCTTTGCCGAGCGCCCAAACCTGGTCCGCAACAAGAACGTGATCCTGTTCTCCTTCACTGCTCCCTATTACCTGGATGCAACAGATATTTCCAAACTGACAGCTTATTATGCGCTCTATAGCAAGCAGCCTCTCTTCGTCGAGGTGGCCGCAAGGTTGCTCTTCCAGCCGGGCGCTCTGCAGGGAGCATCGCCTGTTTCGATTCCCGCGGTCGGCTATGATCTGATCACAGCCACATCGCCGGAAGCGACACAGGTGATACCGCTTGCCTTGGATGAAGGAGACATCCCTCTTACTCCCACGGCCGAATTAACACCGGTCACTGCCGAGCCGACGGAGATCCCGCTGTACCGCATCGGAGATACGATTGCGGTCCGTGCAGGTCCGATCATTGATAACAACCAGCATGTCGTTCCAGATGGAACGGTCGTGCTCTTCACCATGACCACGCGGGATGAAGGGGGCGGCATCCTTCAGCAGGTGGAAGCCACTACATCGGATGGGATCGCACGCGCTTCGTTTGTGATGGATCAACCTGGGAAGGTGGAGATCAGCGCCACAAGCGAGCCGGCAGTCAATTCGGTCGTGCTCCAATTCGATGCGTCGGTGGAGGAAGGCGCTGTAGTGACCATTGTTGTCCCCACGCAGAGCCCTACGCCTGTGATTGCAACTCCGACCCTGACGGCTGCTCCTGAAGAGAACGATCTCATTTCACCAGATGGACATCCCCGCATTGGCGTATGGCTGCTCGTCCTGATCACCCTGTTTGGCAGCGCAACGTTAACCTACTGGGCGGCAAGTAGGATCTTTTCACCTCGCTGGGGATTGCGCTGGGCATTATGTGTCTTCCTGGGGGGGCTGCTGGGATACAACTACCTCGCGCTGGGTCTTCCCGGTGCAGCAGAATGGGTTGCCTCAGATGGAGGCGCACTTGGAGTTTTATTCCTCACAATCCTGGGGGAGATGGCTGGGCTTTTAGCTGCCTGGGTGTGGATGTACCTGACTAGCGAACCAGAGTCGCGAGTAAACTGATCAGCAACAGGACTGCTCCGCTCCAGGCCAGGATTGCTTCGGGTGGACGCGTGAAATAGTCTGTGAGGGAGGTAGGCTGGCTGCGCCGCGCTGGAAGAGGATGGGACGGAGGTTCACGGTAACCCAGCAGCGCCTCACGAAATTCCTCAATTGTGGCGGGTCGTTCATCGGGGTGAAGAGCCATTGCCCATAACACGGCTCTCTCGGTGCGCGGTGAAACGTCCGGGTTGATCTGCCGGAGTGGGATCAGGCTCCCGGGGTGAAGGAAGCGTTTACGCGCGTCAGCCGGAGCTTCATTCGTGAGCAGATGATACAAAGTCGCGCCGAAGGAATAGATATCTGAACGGATGTCCGTATGCACATCGCTGCCGCCGTATTGTTCAAGGGGTGTATACAGGGCAGTCCCCTGGCCCTGAATGATCGTGATGGTGATTTCCTCTGGCGCAAGAATCTTGACCAGCCCGAAATCCACGAGTTTGATTAACCCGTGTGGCATGAGTTTCAAATTACTCGGCTTGATATCGCGGTGAACGATGGGCGGATCCTGCACATGCAGAAAGGCAAGGGCGTTGGTCAGTTGTTCCGCCCACGAAAGCACATCCTTTTCCGGAAGGAAGGTTTTGCTGCGGCGAGCTTCCAGCAGAAGGGTGCGCAAATCCTTGCCGGGGATATAGTCCATGACAAGGTAGTCGCGGGGACCGTTCGAGAAGATATCCGAGACTTTGGGAAGATTGGGATGATCCAGGCGCGCCAACACAGTTGCCTCGCGCAGGAACTGGTCGCGAGCTTCTCCTCTGATGTTTTCCGGGAGAGCGCGGTCGTATTCGACTTCCTTCAACGCGCACTGGCGGCCCTTGAGACGTGTATCGTCTGCAAGGTAAATGGATCCCATGCCTCCCTGGCCAATGCGTTCGCGGATCTTATAGCGGCCGCGCAATACCTCCCCGCTCTTAAGGGGTGGGAGCAATCTTCTCCTTTATCGTTCAGGGCATACATCCATGCAGAAAAATTTCGGCGTAGTCCTGCACAGAAATACATGTTTATGCTATATTATTATAATCTACTCTGTTGACAACATCTCCGTAAGACTTCTACTGAGACTTCCATGAATAAAACGCTTGAAGAATATCCATTGCTGGTCGCTCAGGAGGGACCTCTCAAAGGTCAGCGCTGGCAGGTCAGTCAGACGATTGTGCTGGGCCGCGAAGCCTCATGCGATGTGGTAGTGGCAGACCGCCAGATCTCACGGTATCATGCACGGCTTACGCCCACACCTGAAGGGGTCATCCTCGAGGATTTAGGCAGCAAGAATGGAACACATCACAATGGCACGCCATTGAGCGGACCGGTCGTGCTGCAGGACGGCGACCAGGTCTCTGTTGCTCTGGCGCAGCAATTCATTTTTCTGACCTCAGATGCGACCATGCCTCTCCTCGAAGGAACCGGACACCCGGGCCGCCTGATGATGGATCAGAAATCCCGACGGGTTTGGGTAAACCAGCAACAGCTTGTCCCGCCGCTTTCCGCGCAGCAGTTCAAAATGCTCTGGATGCTGTATGAAAGCCAGGGACAGGTCGTCAGCCGGCCCGACCTCGTCGCTGTGGTATGGGGCGATGAACAGGCTGCTGGAGTCTCCGATCAGGCGCTGGACGCGTTGATCCGCAGGCTGCGTGACCGTCTGGCGGCTCTCGACCCGACACATCAATACATCTCCACCGTGCGTGGACACGGCGTCCGACTGGATAATCCATCCATCTAACATCCCTGGATCACGCTTTTCCGCCTCCCGTAAAACTACGGGAGGTTTCGTTTTTGATCGCTTGAATAACTGGTCAATTAACAGCAAGACAGGCTGGCCCACAATGGCAGGTGCGGAGATGATTAAGAATTGAGGTTGTGCCCAATCTAATTGTCCTACCGTTCGTTGAAACCTGCAGAACGATTTTTTTCACATCGTTCCTTGTAAGATACCTGAAAATAGAGTACATTTAATCCTAGCACGTTCGTTCTAATCTTTCCTCACCGCTTACCCTTTCCCAGCGGAATCGTGTAAGTGTGAGGGTTTAGGAGAGATGTATGCCCGACCCACGATTTTATCTCGGACGCGTCTATGATCCTATTGCAAATAAAACGACATCCGAATCGGTCTTTTATGATCCCGCTGATTTGACCACACATGCTGTCGTCACAGGCATGACGGGCTCAGGCAAGACAGGTTTGTGCATAACACTCCTCGAGGAAGCGGCACTGGCCGGGATCCCAGCCATCATCATCGATCTAAAGGGGGACATTACGAACCTTGTATTGCATTTCCCCGATCTTGCTCCGCAGGATTTTCAGCCATGGATCGATCCCGAGATGGCGCGTCGGGCAGGTAAGACTCCCGACCAGCTTGCGATGGAGGCATCCACCTCCTGGCGTGAAGGGCTGCTGGAGTGGGACATCACGCAGGATCAAATCCTGGCTCTTAGGAACGCTGCGCAGATTGCGGTGTACACGCCCGGCTCCGATTCAGGGATTCCGGTCAGCGTGCTCTCTTCACTTGCTGCGCCTGCTCTGGCATGGAAGGACAACCGCGAAGCCCTGCGCGAGAAAATTGCAAGCACGGTCACAGCCCTTTTAGGTTTGGTGGGGTATGAAGATATCGACCCGATCCGCTCCCGCGAACATATTTTGCTTGCTAATATTTTCGAAGGTGCGTGGAGCCAGGGCCGGGATATTGAGCTCTCCGAGCTGATCCTGCAAACTCAAACACCGCCGTTCGACAAACTTGGCGCACTCCCCGTGGATACCTTCTTCCCTGAGAAGGAACGTATGGTGCTGGCAATGTCATTGAACAACATTCTTGCCTCGCCAGCATTTGAAATCTGGCGCGAGGGCCAATCGCTCGATATTAAGTCCTTGTTGTTCAGTGAGGATGGACGTCCGCGCCATAACATCTTTTATGTTGCACATCTGTCCGATGACGAGCGGATGTTTTTTATTACGCTCCTGCTTTCCGCAGTCGAATCGTGGATGAGAACGCAAAGCGGCGCCACATCCCTGCGTGCGCTTTTATACATGGATGAGATTTTTGGATACCTGCCTCCGCAGCGCAATCCGCCCTCGAAACAGCCGCTGCTGCGCATGTTGAAGACCGGCCGGGCATTCGGCCTCGGTCTGTTGCTTGCCACCCAAAACCCGGTGGATCTGGATTACAAAGCCCTCTCCAATGCCGGTACCTGGTTCATCGGAAAGCTCCAGACCGAGCAGGA
The DNA here is from genome assembly GCA_035250835.1 of Anaerolineales bacterium. Lineage (GTDB taxonomy): Bacteria > Chloroflexota > Anaerolineae > Anaerolineales > Villigracilaceae > Defluviilinea. The sequence goes on along the minus strand of DATFET010000255.1, from coordinate 1,584 downwards.
CAAGAACCGCCTGCTCGACGGCCTAGAAAGCGCGGCAGGCGGAGTGACGCGCTCCGTTTTCGATAAATTGATCTCGTCACTGGGAAAGCGCGTGTTCATTCTTCACAATGTTCATGCCAAACAAAACCAGCTTTTCCAGACCCGCTGGGCAATAAACTACCTGGCAGGACCTCTGACCCGCGCACAAATCCCGGAACTGAACAGACTGGCCGGAGCCAGGAGACCAGACCTCGTGATGGCCCGCGGTGTGACTGAACCGAACAAACCCGTGACCCTGACTGCTCCGGGCGCTTCCCTCACTAGCCTCGAGGCGGCTACCGTTATGGCTACTGCTCCACTCCCCCGCGCGGCCGCGCCAAAAATCCCCGTGGATGGCAGCATTACCAAGCCTCCGATCCCCGCCTGGATTAAGGAATACTTTTTGCCTCAGAACTATAGTTTGCCCGAGGCATTTTCAGCCGCTGGCCGCACTATGCCTCCCGAAGTCGTGATCGAGGGAGTGATTTACCGCCCCGCACTGCTGGCATCTGCCCATGTTCGAATCCTCGACCGCAAGCTTGGCGTGGACAGTGAGATCGTCCGCACCGCGTTGGTGAATGCCCTCGAAAAGCGTGGTACGGTCCGCTGGGACGATCATGTTTACATGGGACCTTCACTTGAAAATGTGAATTCTGCGCCAGTCCCCTCGGCGCGTTTCGGCACGATCGACTCGCCGTTGAACGATACCAAATTGATGACCGCCCTGCAGAAAGATTTCACCAATTGGGTCTATCGGTCTACCTCGATTAAGGCACGCGCTAACCAGGCACTGAAGGTATTTGCGGGTCCAGACGTCAGCCAGGCGGAATTTATGAAAGCCTGTGCCGACGCAGCCCGCGATGCGCGAGATGCAGAGATCGAGAAAAAGACCGCCTCCATCGACCGCCAGATCAGGTCACTTGAAGACAGAATGATGCGTGAAGAACGAGAACTACGCGAGGATGAAACAGAGCTTTCACATCGCAAAATGGAAGAGACAGGCGCTCATTTCGAAAACCTGACCGGTATATTCAGCAAAGGGAGAACGCGCAGGCTTTCCACATCACTCAGCAAGCGGCGGCTGGCCGAACAAGCCAAGGCAGACGTGGATGAATCAAAAGATGCGCTCGTTGACCTCAAGCAGCAGATGAGTGAACTCGAAAGACGAAAGCAGGAAGTGATCAACGCGATTCACGAAAAATGGGGCAGGTTGGTCAGCAGTATCACTGATGTGACAATCGTTCCTAAAAAGGCAGACATCTTCGTTAATCTGTTCGGCGTTGCCTGGCAGCCCTATTACAGCATCAGGACAAGTGAGGAAACAATAGAGCTTCCTGCTTTTGGTTCCGGGTAAATTCAGCCGCGTTGATGCATTTGCGGGTGCATCAACGCGTTATTATTTAATCGTCCCCGTAACGCGACACGCTGCACGGTATCCTCCATAAGCCTAATTGGAACAAATCACTGTCATAAGCGTCTTAGTGTGTATTGCATAAACTCTAGCACTGGGAAGAGTTGCATTCTTCTTAACTTTCTATTTACTGAAACTTTTGTATGAGATGAACG